>CANJPX010000079.1 GCA_947476185.1 Bacteroidota bacterium | reverse complement strand
CAATTCTACTAAGGCTACTTTTGAGCCTGTCCATGTCATTTTTACGTTGTGTTTGCGTTGTGATTTTTCTGTATTTTCTTTGTTTTCCAACATAATCAATTGGTTTTCAATGTATAACTCAATAAGGTCATTTGCTAAGATTGTTGCTACTTTAAAATCATGTGAAGTAGCAAAAGAGGTATCAGTTTCGAAATAATAAGAGTCCAGTACTAATTTGATGTCGAATTTTCCTCTGAAGAAGTATTTGAAATCTAAGTAGGTGCTACCAGAACGGAAGTATTGGTAGAATTCTAATTCGTTATCGAAAAAGTTTTTTAGTTTTTGGAGTTCGTTGTTGTAGTATTTTTTGAGTATTCTGTTGCCTCCGTTGGGCTTTTTCATCTCTATTTTGAAAATTCTGTTGTAGTAAACGAGCTTAGAGGTGAATTGTGGCTTGATTTCTTTGAAGAATTGAATTTCTTCAGTTTCGGTTTTGAAGTTGGTTTTGATTACAGATTTTTTGAGTTCGGTTATGGATTTTAGAATTATAGTAATGGCTTGTTCACACTTCTTGATTTGGTCATCAATCTCTAAATCAATGAAATTGAGTTGCTCATTGAGGTTGTGGAGTAGTGTGGTGAATTTTGGGTTCAAGAGAGTTGTGGGTTATCAGTTGTGAGTTATCGGTTATAAGTTATGAGTTGCGTATTGTGTGATATGAAAAGTGGATTAATTTCTGAATTAAGTAAATTTTTGAGGGATTATATTTTAATATTACATTACGATGAGAATCAAACGGTAGCGGTGCAGTTTTAATTTTTTAATTTTGATATAGAATTTGCTAACCTTCTTTCATTTCCAACAATTGTTGTATAAAAACGTTGTTCTATACCAAAAATTAGTTTTTTTAAGTGATCTTCATTTCCAATACTAAAAGTATTATACTCTTCACTGAATTCCAATTCAGGACAATAGTCTTTAATATAATTATGTATTTGTACTTTATGTTCTTCTTCAAGATTTGCTAATGTTTCAATCGCCATAGAAATTCTCTTCCTATTTGCGGTATTTACTTTAGTTTTATCAAAACCATCATTTAAGTTAATAAATTCACTTTTTAAAAAGTTTTCTGTTTCTTCATCAGTTGCTTCTTTGTATAGTTCTATTACTTCAGGAAAGATTGATTTTATATCGCTCAAATTTTTAAAATATAATGTATCCGTTGACTTTCTGTAAATAGCATCAGGAATTGTTTTCAAAATCAAAATGGGTTCATTTATTTTAATTTCTGGTTCTCTGCTTAATGAAATCCATTTTCTTGAAATTATATTACTAAAAATAAATTTCTGAAAACAGTAAACATCATCATCTTGATATGTACAAAAAAACTTAACAGCATTGTATTGATTATTTCCAATTTGATGATATTCAGCACTATTGAAGTCTTGCGTTAGTAGTTGTATACAATAATCTGAATTACTGAAATTTTCTATTCCAAACCATTCGTCATCTTCTAGCTTATAATTTGTTTCATATGCTTTGATGTTTAATATATTATTTGGTAGCTCGTAAACTCTATCTTCTTGTGATAAAACTAAAAAATAAGTATTGTTAGTCCTTTTCTTTTTTGCTATTAGATAATTCATAATTATTTGATTTTGTCAATGAAAGTGAAATTATTTATACGTTTTAATTGTGTAAATTCAACGTCATCAACTTTGTTAATTTCATTTTTAGTAATCACAAATAATTTCGCTTTATTATTTGTGGATATATTGTAAAAGTGGTAGCCGAATATTAAGAATAAGGGATTGAAATATAAGGTTTGTGATAAAAATGTAAATACAAAAAGAATTGCAAATACAAAAATTAACGTTTCACAATTATTAACACTTAGAGCAACAAAAAAATAACCTAAATAACTTGGCAAAAATGCATTGTTAGCATTTTCTACTTCAGTAATTGAACCTTTAGTAATATTTGAATTTCCTAAAAACTTTGAAATGTATAAACTAATATAAGTGAGGATAATTGGAACAAAAAAGTATATTACATAAGAAACATAATTAGGTAAGCTATATATTTTTTCTTGTAAACCATTTAATGTGACTTCTTCTTTAATGAAAAAGATTACCAATATCAATGATGTTGCATTGAATGCAAGTAATAATCTATATATGTAATTCATTGGCTATTTTTTTTTAATCTTGTCTGTTCAAATTAATAACATCTTGTATATATCTTGAAAGCAATATAACTTTTCCTAGTATAATTACTCTATTTTTTTGTTTTTGATTTCGATAGTTTTGACGATGAAGTATTGCCTGTGTTTTTTTATTATCATGTTGACGTTGATCTGGTTTTCCTGTTGATGTTGCAGTTCTTTTTGAGCCTGGCTTGATTGCTTTGATGGTCATAAGTTTTTATTTTTAATAATGATAAATCACGGATTACAAATCTGCATCATCTTGGATTGGAATAGTATTTATTAGTAATCTAGAATATCTATTATAGACACTCTATTTAAACTTTCAATATCATTCTGATTTATCACTACAACTTTGATACGATTTTTATCTTTAAAAGGAGTGTTAACGTAGTTGAAAACTTCACTTGATTCACTTTCCATTTTCGTTTCACTTTTTAAAATTATAAATAATATTGGCTTTACTTTACGTTTAGCAGTATTTTTATAAACTTGTGCCATTAAATCAAGTTTAATTCCGATATCTTTTAAGCTATTTTTATTAAACTTATTAGGAAAATATTTGACTTCCAATATAAAGTCATGTTCTCTTTTTTCTTCAGTTTCAATTATGAAATCATATTCGTATCCTTGTAATCTTCTATTAGAAAGAATTCTGTAATCTGGATAAAGATTTTTTAATAAAACCTCGAATATTTTTCTCTCAATTTCAATATATTTAGGGATATATTCTTCTTTAGGAATTATTTTTTTAATATTTGTCTCTTTCTCTTGATTTTCGACAAATTCTTCAAATTCTTTTTCTGCTTTTTTATTTACCTCTTGACTATTCAATTCTTGACTTATTTCGATTCCGTCTGTGCCGAATTTAATTTTGTCGCCATTTTTAATTCTATCTCCTATGTTATCAATAATTTTTTTTAGTTGTTTTCTAATCACAAAAAATATTATCAAAACGGTCGAGGGCCATAATAAATCTGATAAAAGATTGCAATCACAAAGATTGAAAATACAATTATTTTGTTCTTTAGAAGTAATTGTTTCTATTGTAATATGTCTTTCAGAAAAATGCTTTTTTAATGAGTCTTTTTTATTAATTAATTTATCATGCTTAACAATTGTCTTCATTTATCGATTTTTTAGTATAACTGCCAACTATTAAATAATATCAATGATTTTTTTAAGTGTTTGTAGCAGTGTATTAATTCTATTTTTTTTGTGTTGATTTAGAAGGTTTTAACGATGGTGTATTGCCAGGTGTTTTTTTGTTATCATGTTGACGTTGGTCGGGTTTTCCTGTTGATGTTGCTGTTCTTTTGGGGCCTGGTTTGATTGCTTTTATTGTCATAGTTTTTATTATTTGATTATATTTTTTATTTTGGTTGCCACGTGATGTGAATCGCGCGGTAGCGGTGGTGAATAGTAACTTATATTCTTTGAGATTTAAAATTTTTATCGATAGGAAACCAAAGTCTATTATTAAAGAGTACTGTGTCAGATGTTAAATGTGCAATAAGATTTGAAATTAAAAAAGAGAATGATAAGTCATTAATTTCGTATAAAAAACCTTCATCTATTTGGTTTTGTTGCACCCAGAATTTATAAAAAAAATCTTTATTAAAACTAATATGATTAACTTTGAACATATGATTTAAATTGTCATCTTGAATGGTGTTTTCTGAATTTCGTATATTTCTTTGTAATGTATCACAATAATTAATTGCTAATCTTTCAAAACCTTGATACGAAAAAATAGCATTGAAAATTGGTTTGGTTTTATTTGATTTGGCATTAAAAATGTATTGTCCTATTTCGTTAGATTTTCTAATAACTTTTTCGGGTGTTTGATTTTTTAAATTTGCTTTTACTTCTATTATTGCTTCTACTGAGTCAGCAGTTACAATTGCAAAATCTCCTTCTTTAAATAAAACAGGATAATTTTTGTTGTAAATAATAATATCTATTTGTTTACTAGCACAATGTTGTCCTCTTTCGTCAGTTTGTTTAACTACAAATCCTGTAGCTATATTATATGTTTCAGGCAAAAATCTTTTGATTACAGTTTTTAAAACAGCTTCTTGATAGTTACCATCTTCACCCCAATGAGAAATTAAGTTTCTAACCCTGTCTTTAATTGCAAGCAATTCTTTAGTTGTTGTTTTATGAAAATCTATTGTATTCATGATTATAGCGATTTTTTATGTTATTGTTGCTAACTAGTAAATGGCATCAATGATTAATAACTTTTTAAGTGTTGTTAGCTGTTTGTTAATTCTATTTTTTTGGTGTTGATTTCGAAGGTTTTAATGATGGTGTGTTGCCTGGCGTTCCTTTATTATAACGTTGACGTTGGTCTAGTTTTCCTGTTGATGTTGCTATTCTTTTTGGTCCTGGTTTGATTGCTTTTATGATCATAAGTTTTTATTTTTAATATTGATTAAGCACGGATTACAAATCTGCGCCATCGGGTTAGCGGTATGTTTCTCATTTGTTGTTTATATGAATTTGCAATTCTAAAAGTAAATCCTTTAATGTGTCAAACTTAACTTCTAATTGCGAGACACGGTCTTTGTTGAAATGAATAATACTATCCTTTATTTCTATAGGTAAATCTTTTGAGCTTAATTGTTCATCAGTCAAAGAAGGTGTATTTGTTAGTGTATTTCTAATGTCCGCTAAGCTGTTTTTAAAACGGTCTTTTAAGTCTTCAGTAATGTTGAAGTGACACTTGTCAACAATTCTGTAAATTGAATTTAGTGCCGTATTAATTCTCTTTAATGATGATGATGCTTCAGTTATGTGAATACGGCCGATGTTAGATTCTAATTGAAGCGAATCTGCAATGCTATAGATATTACCAACCCTAGTTATGATTAAGTCTTTTTCAACTCTATGGTCATTGTTTTGCTTTTCTAAAACAGTCGTAATTAAAATAGCCAACCATGCTGTCACAATTAAGGTTAGAATATTGGAAATATCAATTGACTTAGAAATTTCGAAATTAGGGATTTCAAAAAATCTAGATATAACATAGCCAAATGCTATGCATGACAAATAAATACCAGCTTGTATTAGCTTATTTTTTAGATTCTTCATAGGCATCTTTTAAATACTCGCTTACATCATCTAATAAGTAATCTTCTTCAATAGAAATTAGTGACATCAAACTCATTATTTTCTCATAAGGTAAACTATGAATTCGAATAAGTCCGCCAAATGATTCTTCTAGAAAAGATGTTCCGTAACCTGCTGTTCCATCTAAATCAACTTCAAATGGTATATTCTTTTCTATAGCTTCTGATACACTAGGATACAGTACCTGCTGGCGAAAAAATTCTCCAGAGAATTTGCCTTCATGAATGTATCTTGGTCCAGGAGTAGGACTAAAATCTCGACGAATACTAATTTTAATTTTCTCCATAACAATTTAAATTTTCATTGTTTAATTCCCAGTAAACGAAAGTTCCGCTAAAAGATTTTGAAATAATTTGAAATGAGTTATTGTCAAGGCTTGCATGGACATCATTTGTAATTATGTTTAAGTTGCTTATTTGATTTCTTTCTCTTGCTTTGTTAATGCCCGGTAAACCCTTACCATGATATGGCTTGCCTGTCGCTGTTCTATGCAATGTGCCGTCCATAATTAATCTTAATAAGTCTGCATTATTACCAAATTTAACTCTCTCTTTAAGTTTATCAACGATGCCAAAAAATTTACTTCCGTGTCTTTTGTTAGTCAAGCTTGTAAATACTCCAACTCCAAAATCTATAAAAGCAAAACTTACTTTCTTATTCACTTTGTCGTGATGCACTGAAAGCCACCAATGTTTTTCACCTTTCTTGCAGTCGTCAGCGTGATTGTTTGTGTTTAGCATTAATTCAATTAGTGTCCGTTGAACTCCCTGACACCTTCTTTCTTCGCCCCATATTGTTTTGCTTGCGTTTTTAATCAATTCATAACCTAATTCTGAATCAACGTCTTTCCAAGCATGTGTAACTATTGAGCTATTTTGTCCAAGTTGATACCTGTCTTCTTCCCTAAAGCTTTGATATAGATATTGTAAAAATTTAGATTCCGTTAGAATTCTTCTTGCTTCTTCATTTTCAGGAAAGTCGCCATTGAAGTCAATTTTTGTGGCTTTAAAGCGAACCATGATTGATAAAAGGACAACTATTGCATCATATGAAATTGTCTTAACATTTTTTAAAACTACAAACACTTTTTTCTTTTTATCAAAGTGGTTTTTTAATTTAGAGATGAAGTCTATAACACCTGCTGAATTTTCAATAAATGAAAAGTTTTCGGGAGCGTGAATTCTTATGTAGTTTTTAAATGGCTCTTCAAATTTTTTTTTGTAACTTCTCTTTTGTTTGATTATTCCAATCTCAGCTTTATTTTTAAGTCGCTTGTATTCTTTGAATGCTAACTGTCGCCTATGAGAACGTTTTGAATGTCTTAGGTTTATTATTGAATATTTTCTTGTCGTATAAAGTTTTTTCAATGTTTATATTTTTTTAATCTCACTAACAACCAGTAATTTTCATGAAAGAGTTATAACTTTTTTGTGTCTATTAATTCTATTATTTAGTTGTTGATTTTGATGGTTTTAACGATGGTGTGTTGCCAGGAGTTCCTTTGTTATCACGTTGTCGTTGGTCTGGTTTTATTGATTATATTATTTTCATTTAAAGTGGCTTTAAAGTCAGGAGACTTAGTAGATCAGGGAATAAAGTTATTTCAAAACATCTTCAATTCGTTTAATGATTGAAGGCACATTAAATCCAACAATATCATTACATGAATCTTGAATAATTAATGGAATATTACCTTGATAATTCCATGGTTTTACACCAAGAATATACTTATTATAATATTGAGCAAACTGAAGTTCTTTTTCAATCCATTCGCTATTTCCAGATGCTAATCTTGCAAAGACAATAAAAAAATTACATTGTCTTACTTGCTCTTTTAAAGCTTCTTGTATCTGTTTCTTTCTGTTTAAATCAAAAGCATCATGATAGGGAACACTATAATCAAGATGTTCCCATCCTAATTGATCAAATTTATTTTTTAAACTAAAATATTCATCACTATATCGCCATTGATGACTTATAAAAATGTTAGGTTTTTTCATTATTTAAAATTTATTTATTTTTTTATGGATCATTCGTTTTTTCTTGCAAACCATTGAGTATGTTCCCTTGAAAATGCATTTTCACAATTCATAATATATTCTGAAAAATCACCTTCATTATTAATTCTGTTTGTTTCAGATTTTATTAATGTTATTTCATGTGCAGTTAATGAATATGAAGAAGATAATTCATTGTGTTTTTTAGTTTGTAACCATGTTAATATTGATGAAGCAATAACAGCGATAGATTCTACAGGTAGTTTTAATTTTGGTTCTTTAATATTATATAAAAGTAAAATTATGGCACCTCCATGTAAAGTGACAGTAGACAAAAACCAAATTGTTGCCCATTTCTTATTAGATTTTGATTTTTTAGTATACCATAATGCTTGATCTGTTATCCTCTGAATTTTATATAAATCAAACCTTTCTGTTAAACTTAGCCCCCTTATTTTTATCATCTTACTAGAAATAGGGTCTTCTATGCTAGCATCAGAATCTAATTGTTTTATTAAATTTTTATTTTGTTTCAAAATAGTTTTGAGATCTTTTATAAAATGTTTTCGTACTATTTCTATATCTTCACAATCTAAATAAGGTTCAGTTCTCATCATCCATCGCCATGACCTAGTTTTTACGCTTTCAGCCACTGCTCTTCCATTATACCAAACATCATCAGGGCGATAAATTCTTAACCAAATAACTACAAACAAGGAAGCAAGAAATAAAATAGCTGAAATAATTTTATTAGTTGAGTTGTTTTCTCCGTCTGAATAAAATGCAAAAAAAGCAGCTATACTAATCAAAATTAGATATATCATTATTCCATTAAAGAATTTTTTTTGCTCGATAATTGAAGTAATGTTAGCGGATTGATATAGACCTGGCATATCAACATCCTCAATTTTTATTTTCTCCATAATTTTTGCTTTAGCTTTTTAACCATTTCACTAAATCAACTATTCTACCATCAGGATATTGAACTTCAAATTCACTTCTATTTGATTTCATACCTATTATAGGATAAATTTTGAGATATTCATTACCACTCCAAATTGTATTATCGTTTTTAACCACAAGCAAAGCAATATTATCTATATACTTAAATGCATCCCCATAACCTAATTCCCAATTGCACCATTTTGATGAAATTGATGCCTCAGTTGCTAATAAGATAAATTTCTTGTTACTTCTAATTTTTTCTTTTAATCTATTTGCTGTTAAACCACTAGTTATTGTCGGCATTCCTTCATCATTCGTATCAATATATACACTAACTCCTGAACTTCTCAACAACGCAACAGCATCTCTTAACTCTTCTAAATCATCATGTTTATGAGACAAAAAAACTGAAATTTCAAAACTGTAACTCTTTCTTGTTTTATGTTCATTTATAAATACACTAAATGTTTTTGTATTACTTTTTCTTTCAAAATTATTTCTAAAAGTTCTTATTAGACTTTTTGTTATTAATTCCATTGTTTCATTTTTTTATAGCCTACTTATTCAAGCTTTGGCATTCCTGTTTTATTTTAACCGAGCTTCAAACGCTATGTTTTTTAATTTTTAATTATTTACTATAAATAGTTTTTACATTACTTGTTTTATCTTTTTCTTTTTGTGGTATAGGTGGTGCTTGGATTTGTTTTGGCTTGTTTGGATGTGACATATCTACCTGTTTCTGCACTACGAGATTGGTTGTAGGTTTTTGATTTTTTTTCTTGAGCATTTACTGTTGTTGTTAGTAATGCGATGGCCATAATTGTGATGATTTTTTTCATTATGTATTGTTTTAATAATAGGTTTAATTAATTAAGCTTATTGACACAGGAAAGGGTCGGGGTTACCGATTACCTTTTTTAAATTGATATCTTAGAATAGGATAAAAACTGTCCGGTATATTTATCCATCCTTCCATTTGTTCAGTCCAAAAAATAGATTCTTTATATTTTTTTGTTATCGTAATTCTTCTATATCATAAGGACCTAAAGTACTTGTGCCGTCTTGGATATAATATTTCTTCATGTATCGTTTTTAAATAAAATGGTTGTTTGTAAATATAGGTTGGAGCAGTGGTTTAGGTCAATCCGTATTAATACGTATTTTTTAAAAGTAGAAAGGGCTTAAATTTTATGAAATATGTGTTTTATAAGCTTAATTATCTATTTAAATGTTAAAATATAGTAATCGTTATACGTATAAACACGTATTTAAATGGGTGTAAACGCCTATTTTGAAAGCTTTTGGATGCTTCTATTTTCGTTTTTATTAATTTAAAAATATTTAGTTTATGCAAATCGATGAAAATTCAGGAGGCCCAATTAGTTTAGAAGAAGCTCAAGTTTATGTGAGAGATTTTAGAAAACAATTTCCAGAGGAAGTAAAAGCATTTTATATGGGAAGTGTTAACTTTAATAAGTTATTAGATCAAAAGGATTGCATTGGTATTCGTATTTATAACGGATATGATGTCAATGAAAAAAGGATGAATGTTGTATTGGTTGGAGTAGATACTGCTGGAAGCGATATGACAGATGGTATAATTATGGATAGAACATTACCATGCCCAAGTTATTGTGATAATAAAAGTGCATTGATGTAGTTTATTCTATATATTTGAAAAACAAACTAATCTTGTTTTAAGATTAGTTTGTTTATTTTATGGAAATTTTATTATTCTTTTTTACAACATTTATTGGGATTATTCCAATTACCTCTTATATAATTTGTTTTAAAAATTCTAATTCAAATATAGATTTTTTGAAACCATTGATATTACTAACTTTTATTTCTTCTATTTATGAATTAGTGTTTACTTATTTATTAAAAGTAGATTCTGAATACTGGTTTAGGTTTTATTTGTTATTAGAGTTTTTATCAATAGTTTATTTGTTTTGGAAGTTGTTTGAACAGTTGTTATATAGACGTATATTAATAATTTCTACTCTCCTATATATTGCTTTTTATTTGTTTTTATTAATGAGATGGGTTCCACATCATAATCTTACTACCGATTCATATTTGACTTTATATACAACATTATTAGTATATCTCTTTAGTATACTTTGGTTTCGAAAAGTATTTGCCAATTTTGAATTGGAAAGTTTGATTCATTCACCCGTGTTTATTGTGCTATCTGGATTGTTATTGTATTTTTCTTCCACATTATTTTTGTTTTTGATGAGTGACTATTTTTTAATAGATGTACACTATAATTTTTTAGATTTTTGGCAATTGAATGTTGTAATGTGTATCTTGTTTAGATTATTACTATTAACCGCTATTTTGAAAGGGAAGAAAATATGATATCTGTATTTTGGATTGGTACTATTATAATGCTTTTTTTGACTTCAGGCTTGATATTGTTGGCTCTATTTTATCAAAGCAATTTGCATAAATATAAAATCAAGGAATCGGAGTTGTTATTAAGAGCTTCATTAGAGAGTGAGCGTATAGAGCGGACAAGAATAGCGGGTGAGTTGCATGATGGATTGCAAGGCGATTTGCATGCGGTTAAGAATTTTGTTTATCTGTTGGCAAAGAACCCAGAATCAAATCAAAGGGATGAACTATTGAAAGAAACTCGAGAAGCTGTTGAAATGGCTATTGAGACAACTCGATTGTTATCTCATAAATTGATGCCGCCTTTACTAGAGGAAGAAGGTTGTGAAGTGGTATTAGAAAAATATTTATCTAATTTAGAAAAGGCTACTGGAAAGAAGTTTATTTTTAAATGTACAGATTACAGTGTTAAGATTTCTATAGCCAAAGCCTATGAATTGTATAGGGTAATTCAAGAGTTTACCACAAATGCGCTAAAGTATGGATTGATACAGGAATTTATGGTTGCTATCTATGGTGATTCGTCACAAATTACTGTAGAATTAATAGATGATGGGAAACCATTTGATTTTTATGAATGTTATAAGTCGTCGCAAGGAAGTGGTTTACGTAATATTCAATCTCGCATAAAGTTTATAGAGGGAGAATTGATACAACGCCCAGTTCTATATGGAAACCATTTTGAAATTCGAATTTTAAATCCAACAGAAAATGATTAAGATAGCATTAGTAGATGATCATCAACTTTTTAGAAAAAGTCTAGCTATGACTTTGACTAGTTTTGGAGGTGTACATGTTGCATTTGATACCGATGATGGAATTCAATTGTTGGATTTCTTAGAAGTGGAGATGGTTGATATCGTATTGATAGATTTACAAATGCCTAAAATGGATGGTTTTGAATTGTGTACTCAAATCAAAACTCATTTTCCCAATATTAAAATATTAATCGTATCTCAATTAACTACTAAAGAAGCCATACATAAGGTAATGGAGTTAGGTGTTAATGGGTTTTTTACTAAAAATTCACCTCCCGAACAATTGGAACAAGCCATTAAAAGTTTGTTAGAAAGAGAATATTATTTTGATATAGAGTTGTCAACTGTATTGCGGGAAGCCTATTTATGGGATAAAAAATATAGAGCTTACAAAAAACCAACAGGACAAGTTAATTTAACTCGTCGTGAAGTTGAAATATTAGAATTGTCTAGTGAAGAACTTAGTAGTAAAGAAATAGCAGATAAACTATGTATTAGTATTCGAACGGTAGAAACTCACAGGGTTCATATCATGGAAAAGACTAATTCTAAGAACTTTATTGGTTGTATCGTTTTTGCCATTAAGAATCATTATATATCAATTGACAATTAATTATTGTAATTAATATAATTTAATACTGTGTTATTTTCTAACATAAGACATTAATCTATCAATTTATATAGTATTGAATCTCTTTGAATTAATTGTGTATAGGTAATCAATATAGTCTTGAAGCTCTATCAAACTTAATAAACCATTTGTTGATTCGGGTAATTCAAGGAACTCGATACTCTTGATGTGTTTACGAAAAGCTATTTCACCAATAACATCCATGACCAGGTATTGTAAATCTGTATCTATTTCATCGTTGTCTTTGATGCTGTTATAAGCTGGGAGAAAAACATTTATTTTAAGTTGTTTTGTAGTGGTGTTGTAATCAACTAGTGCCATGTATACTTGGCTTATTTTGATTTTATAGTTCTTGAACGTGTAAGGTTTGTCATTACCATCAAGGTAAGGAGTTTTGTCGTGAATGGGTTTGATGAAAGCTTGTGGAATGAAATATTCTAGTTGCGGCGCTTGATCTTCAAGTGCTATGATTTTAGGGAATAGTTTTCTATACCCATCAGCCGTGAAAATGATGGTGCATTTGTCCTGGTCTATTGAAGGGCTAATTATTAAAAATCCGATTCTTTTAGAAATATAACTGTAGTTCCTGTTGAAATGGTAGAATACCTCTTCTGTATTTATACCGAGAAGAAAGGCATTTTTAATGGCTTCTTCGTTGTCTTGGAACCAGTTCCAGAATTTTGCTATTTGTTTCATGATTTATCTTTTGTCTTTAGAGTTAGTGGGGAATGTGATTAAATTGAACATGCTTCGCATCCGTGAACGCAAACGGTTTCCGTAGAGGTTTTCGATTTCGGAGGCGGATAGGTTAGTGGTGATGTGGGTTATCGATTTGTTACTGACAAAATCTTCATAACGACTAATTATTATTTCGGCCATTACGTTGCAATCGTTTCCGAAGTGTTTGATTTGTTGTTCGGCACCAAGGTCATCAAAGCAATATCCAGAAAGTCTGAATTGAGTATTGTTTTTAAGGATGTATTGCTGCAGCGCTTCATAACCGTATTTTGCGAATTCGAATGATACTTCCCGGCAGGTTTTGATTTTATAATCGGACAAATGATTTGAAAAAGGCTTTATTAAATGCATAATAGACGTTTTCCCGCAACCAATTGGTCCAGATAATAAAATGCCTTTTGAAAGGTTGATTTGTTCTATAGAGGCCGCTTTATCATCTTTTATCATATAAATTAAAAGTTTGTAGATTGTAGGGGTATCGATATCACTAATTTTGAAAGCTTGACCGTAATGTATTTTGCCCTGGGTTTCAATGAAGTCTAAGCATTTATTAAAATCATAGACCTTGAATCCTTCTTCAATACGGAAGGTGTCGGTAACTATTTTACAATGGTTCGTCATAGTTTTTCTGGTTTAAAGTATGCAAATGATTTGGCTGAGGTGCACTTGATTTTGGATTGAACTTGTCTGTGTTCAGAATCCAATTGTTTGCTGAAGCTTTCCAGTCTTTCATTTTGGATTTGCCCCCAACAAGCCAACCTTTACTTGTGTAGTAGTTGAAAAACTTTTCTGCTTCCTGCAGAGTGCTGCTTTTTTCTATGAAGTAGTTTTGAAGTTCTTCATAGTTTGGAGGAATGTCATCGGGATTATACCTTTTTTTTTCGCGCAACTTTTTTTTTGGTTCTGGGGTACCGATAAAATCAGGTTGAAAATTTAATTTTTCAATTTGATTTGTATCATCGTTTATATCGTTTATACTGTTTGTAATGTTTATATTGTTTGTATATATATATACCTGTTCAGTACTAGTATCATTACTAGTACAGTACTTGTTCACTGCTAGTTCATCAACCTGTTCAATAGCATGTTCATTTTTTAGTTTTTTTGCTTCTTTGCGCGTGATTGGTTTTGTATAAAAATCAAGTTCAAGAATTTCAACGGTGCTGCTCTTATATGGGTTGTATGAAGGGTTGTAGCGTATATAGCCGTTTTTTATTAGATCCTTAATGCATTTGTGATAGGTTGCTTTGGAACTAATTTTGCTGATTCGCATTAATTCATCGCGAGAAATGTTGATAGGGTTTACAAATCGGTTTTGATTCCATGCTTGAAATATTGCAATGTAAAGGCTTATATGTGTGGGATTAAAGTCGTAATCAAGTACTACTTTTTCGAAGAAACCGGAGAGGTGTTTTATATAGTTCATTTTAGTTGTCAGTTTTTGGTTATCGGTTATCGGAAGTAGTTTTACAGTTACATACTTCACAGGTACCATTGCATGGAGTGTTTTTTGATTCCATATTATTTCTCAAGCATTTTTTGGATATCGTCGTACTTGTAGAAAATGATGCCGCCGATACGTTTGTAGTTTAACGTGCCGTTGATGCGAAGGTTTTGTAATGTGCCTGGGGAGATTTTTAGCAACTTGCGAACTTCGGCCGATTTTAGCCATTGAGCAGGTTGTTCTGTTTTACCAACCATTTCTTTTATTTCGGATAACAACACATGACTAAAGTTTAGCAGGTCTTTTTTGGTGATGGGTTGGTGGTTTAGTAGTTCGAGATTGTCTACTTCTGGGAAGAGTTTTCGCGGGTGTAAATTCATACTGAAAGTGTTTTATTTGTTCTGTGACAAAACAACTTCATTTGATTATTTTTTGTTCACAAGGTCTTCACAAGTTGTGAATGATTTTGTGTCAAAATGCTTAAAATCCCTTTGTTTTCAAGTGTTTATTTTTAATGTTAGAAAATACAGTTTTAAGAAAATTGGAGAAATGAGGGATGATTTGATGAAATAGTGTTGTTTTTAACCCATTTCACAAGGTCATCACAAGTTGTGATTTTACCGCACCCGAGCTCTCTCCAAAGGAGAGGGCGTTTTAGTTGTCTTCTTCAATCATTTTTTGGTTGAGGTTTTCGGCTATGGTATTTAAGAATTTAGTTTTAACCGCTTTTCTCGCTTTGATATCTTGGTAAAATCTATAAATGTTATCTTCGATATCAATATTAAACATCTTGCCTAAAGAGACCGCTAGTTCTTTTACATCTACGTTTCCTGCATTAATTATTTTGGATTGATGCAAGGCATAAACTAACTCTACCAAATCCACTTTTGAGCCGGTCCAGTTGAGGTTGGATTGTAGTATTTGACTTTTCATGTTGACATTGTTATTTATTTGCTCAATTTTTTCTTCATAGTATTCTGATAGCTTATCGTTGGCCAAAATTGTCGCCACATTATAATCATAAAGGCTGCATCTTTTAGCATCTATAAATATGCGTGTTATGTGCTTATTAATAGCCTGCTTTGTACCGTTTCGGGTGAAATAGTAATGATCATAATGAGTGAAACCAGAACGGTAATATTTAAAGAATTCATTGTCTTTTTTTGAAGCCAAATGACATTCATTTATCACTTCTTTGTAATATTTGATTTTTAACTTCTTATTGGTTGTTGGCGCATTAGATTCAATCTCTATTATTTTGTGGTAATAGATGTACTTTGAAGTCAGTTTACTTTTTAACTCCTTAAAAAAGTAAACCTCTTCTTCAACGGAATTGAAGCAGTGATTTTCCAGCCATGTGAAGAGCTCATTTAGCTTTTCTTCAAGATAATTTGATAATTGTTTTGCCTGGCATATTGGGGAGCTAATAGTTGTTTCAATTTTTAGTATTTCAGAGTCGATTTTGCAGAAGAATTCACCACAAAAGTTTTGCATATAGATTAGGGTTAGTAGAATGCCGAAATTACTTTTTTCCTAATAACAATAAGTACACAAAAAGTGTACTTATTGTTAAAATTGAATCAAAATGTATTGAAATTAATGGTTAACTGGATTGTTGGTTATTTGATGTGTTGATTTGGTTGATTTTTGTTTTCAGCATTTGCATATCTCTACTTACCTTAACATCGAGAACACGAGCATAAATTTGGGTAGATTTCAAGCTTCTATGTCCAAGCATTTTACTTACACTTTCTATAGGGACTCCATTAGAAAGGGTTACAGTTGTTGCGAATGTGTGTCGAGCTACGTGAAAGGTAAGTTCTTTATTGATTCGGCATACATCGGCGATTTCTTTGAGATAACTATTCATTCTTTGATTGCTCAAAATTGGCATCACTCGGTTTTTATTGACTGCTTGAGGATGGTTTTTATATTTTTCAATTAATTCTTCTGCAACTGGTAAAAGTGGAATATTTGAAGGGCCATCAGTTTTTTCACGATGTGTAAATATCCAATTTGTACCATCAATACCTTTTGAAATATTAAGAGGGGATAAGTTTTGAACATCAATATAGGCAAGGCCAGTATAACAGCTAAACAGGAAAATATCTCTTACCAAATTTAATCGAGGTATAACAAACTTTTTTGATTGAATTTCTTTGAGTTCTGGCTCTGTTAAGTAGTCACGGTCAACAACAGTTGCTTTTGATTTGTATTTTTTAAATGGATCTTTAATTATCCATTCATTGTCAATACAAACATTGAATATTTTTCGAAAGTTTTTTATGTATTTAATACTCGTATTGTTTTTGCAAGTAAGTTCTGTTCTTATGAAAAAATCAAAGTCCATTATAAATGAATAGTCAATTTTATCAATTGTGATATCCGACACATTATGCTTCCATTCCATAAATTTTTTAAGATGGTTCAAAGTAGTTTTATATCGTTCTACTGTTCCTTGAGCAAATTCCCCTGTTGCAACTAAAGCTTGAATTCTATCGTTATGTTCTTTGAAAATTGGCACTATTGTTCTTTGCTTTTCTTCTTTGCCTTTCAATTGATTTTTTAAGTTGATATAATTTACTTCTTTACGATGAAGAATTAAATCTTTTTCAGCTTCTAAGACTTCGTTTTGAAGTTTAAGGAGATGATTATTAATTGAACGAGTATGTTCTGATTTTCCTTTTAAAATCACCGTGTTAGATGTCCAAAGTTCAGGTTCAATATATTTACTTGTGCTTCTTTCAATACGCTGCCCATTGATTGTTATGCGTTGAAAAATTGGGACTAGCCCACTACTGTTAGGTTTTGCTCTTTTGATGTAAAAGATACTTGAGATTTTTGCATTCATAATTGGTAACCTTTTTGATATTAATAATGTACTTTAAGTATCAAAGCAAAACAAGATGTTTAATATTTAAACATGCTTATTTTACTGGGGTTAACAGTGAAGTAGGGGTACATAATAGCTTAAAATATAGGTACCCCGAATTCTACCCCTAAAGCATTGCGAATGAATGATTGAATTTGGTATGAAATAAAATTAAAAACCCCGTAAAACCTAAGTTTTGCGGGGTTTTGAAGTATTCTAAATGCTATTACGTGACCACGATGGGATTCGAACCCACACGTCTTTCAACACCACCCCCTCAAGATGGCGAGTCTACCAATTTCTCCACGTGGCCTAAAACAAAAAAAGTCATTCGAAATACGAACAACTTTTTGTGACCCGACTGGGGCTCGAACCCAGGACCCCATCATTAAAAGTGATGTGCTCTACCAACTGAGCTATCGAGTCTTAGTAGCAT
>CANJPX010000078.1 GCA_947476185.1 Bacteroidota bacterium | reverse complement strand
CTTACGGTAAAAGTCGTAGTTATTGAAGGAGAAGCTGTTGGCATATCAATAGCGCTATTACTTAAACTACCAGCAGGTAGCCATGAATAAGACGTCCCTCCTGTTGCCATTAACATTGTACTATTACCAAGGCAAATAGATGCAGAACTCCCTGCATTTGCTATAGGAAGAGCATTAACAGTAACCAACACGTTATCCGAACTTACACAACCATTGCCATCTGTAACGCTTACGGTAAAAGTCGTAGTTATTGAAGGAGAAGCTGTTGGCATATCAATAGCGCTATTACTTAAACTACCAGCAGGTAGCCATGAATAAGACGTCCCTCCTGTTGCCATTAACATTGTACTATTACCAGCACAAATAGTTGCAGAACTTCCTGCATCAGCTATTGGAAGAGGATTGACTGTAATTGTTACATTTTTAGAAACAACACATCCGGTTGAAGTGGTAATGTTTACAGTATAAGTAGTCGTCGTTGGTGGTGAAGCTAACGGGGTTGCAATACTTGCATTACTTAAACTACCTGCCGGTGACCAACTATAAGAAACTCCGCTTGAAGCAGTAAGCAATGTAGGAGTACCCGCACAAATAGTTGCAGTTCCCATAGCAGCTGGTTGTTGAGATGCTGGTCCAATCTTCAGCCATTCGTTAACACTCGTAACTAAGCTTCCGTCATAACCACCCATGGTAACCAAGTACAGTGTATCTTTTTCAACAACACCTGCAAGGCTGCTGATATTACTTGCACTGGAAATCATTGAAGGACCAATTTCCCATTCATTCAAATTAGTATTGTATGCATACACTTGATTATTTGCAGCAGTACCAGCACCTGAAGGATCTCCTCCTGCAAAATAAACCAATCCGTTTGCTTCAGCAAGGATTCCTGCTGCATGTCTTCCAGCTGCTCCACCTGGATAAGCAGGCAAAGCCGACCAAGAAATCAGTGATGCATTTGCAGGATCAATTACCCCCATATAGGCGTCAGCAACTTCAACAGCTAATATTTGACTGTAACCACCCACTAATACAATTTTATTCCCTGTAATAGCAGCTCTTACTCCAGCCACAGCAGTTCCTATTTTAGACGTAGCCGTAGACCATGTATTGGTGCTGATATTGTATACTTGTACTAAATTCACATCGGCCGACCCACTATATCCGCCAATAATATAAATCAACGAGTCGTTATATACTCCGCTTGCATAATCACCAACAGCAACAGGAATCGGTGCTCCGATAGTCCAGGTATTTGTTGTTACATCATAAATACTATTGGTTGTAACTGGTGAAAAAGATGAAGCTCCATATCCAGCAATCACATATATTTTTTCCTTTACTTGCAGGGGAGTACACTGTCCTCTTGTTGCGGGAAGTGCTGCTTTGTTAGTCCAAACACCGGTTGTAATGTTATAAGCAGACGTAGTAGTTGTATTTGCAAAAGCGCCATCATATCCTCCTATAAGATAAACATATCCTGTATCCGTTCCCGAAACACAAGGCTTTGTAAATGCAGGTCCTGTACCCCATCTTCCGCCGGTAAAAGCAGGTTTAGAAGCCCATCCCATGTTTGGAAAAGAAGATAATAAAGCATCCGAAGATCTTAATTGCTGTTGTTCGGCTTCATGAAAAGGAGCCGAAGAAGATGAATTTATAATTGGTGTAACACTTGCACTCACAGAAGCGATGCGTATCACACGAGCATCCTGTGAATAGGAAAACGAAGCAGTCAATATTAATAAAAGTGTAACTATTTTTTTCATAAGTATTTTGGTTTAGTTTTTCGCAAAAGTAATGTTTTTCACCAAATCATCATACATTATTATGACATGCGTCATAATAATGCAATGGTTTATGAAATTTGGTCCGTATTGAATTGTTTATTTTTTATAACTTAAGAGGTGTACCTCTTTTTTGCCTTAAGTTTGATCCGACCTTATTCATAAAAAAACCTCTCCGCTAGATCAGAGAGGTTTTCAATATTTCAACATATTCAGAATTTACTCTTTTATCAATTTAAAGATTTGCGTTGAATTTCCATCCAATACTCGCATCATATAAACTCCTTTTGTGAGATCAGAAAAATCGTGTTGTTCAATATTTTTTCCAGACCAAACAATTTGTCCGATAGCATTTATCAATTCAAACAACTCCGTTCCTTTCGGATTTTCTATTGTTATTTTATCCATAAAAGGATTTGGATAAACAATTAAATTGTTTGCATTGATGGCGTCAACATTAGTTGTAGCCCAAGAAATAGAAACATATCCATCGGCTCCTGCTTTTGCAACTCCGCCATTTCCATTTCCTCCACCGCCGCCGCCACCATAGTTCACACCAATAGCTGCAGCATCTGTAACATTACATGCAGCATCTGTAAATCCAGCACCTTTTCCTCCATTTCCACCAGGAGCTCCACCACTTAAACCTGCTGCACCACCCGGAGTCATACAAACACCTGTCCATGCGATCGTATTCCCTCCAACAAAACCATTACTGGTTGCACCCGCAGCACCGCCGCCACCGCCACCGAAATATGTCCAGTAGCCTCCGCCACCTGTTCCACCTGTTCTATTTGCTGTTGTTCCACCGGTGCCAACTCCACCTGCACCGCCACCTCCAATAGTAGGATTAGGAACTGAAGTACCATCCCCACCACCTGTTGCTGTAATACCAATACTTGAAATACCTGTGACTGAACCTCCTGTTGTACCAATAACTATCGAAAGAGACGATAATGGAGTAACGCTGTATGTTCCGATTGCGTAACCACCGCCACCTCCGCCGCCGCCGCCATTTCCTCCACCTGTACCTCCCGCACCAACAACTTCAACGGTAATAGAAGTAACTCCCGAAGGAACTAGAAAAACACCTGAACTGGTAAACGTTTGAGGAGAGACTTGCGAAAAGGCAAAACTTCCGATCAAACCAAATAATAATGTAAAGTTCTTTTTCATTTTCTTCAGTTTAAATTGTTTAATAGCAAAAATCAGAAACTAGATCGTCCAGGTGTTTTTTCCGCTGATCAAAGCATCCAGATCACCTTTTCCTTTTGTTTTTATCGCATCAGCCATTTGTGCATTCATAGAAGTTTCGTAACAAAAACGATCTTCCTGATAAAAAATTCCGAACGGACGAGGTAAAGCATTTTCTGTTTTAGGACTATCGAAAAAGCGAACCAAGATACTCGCTTTCACACGATCAGTTTCGTCATGAATCCAAAGGTCGTTTGCAGATACATCAGCAACATTAACAATAACAGGTTTAAATCCGTCTAATTTTATTCCTTTGTCGCCATTCTCACCAAATATTAATGGTTTGCCTTGTTCCACAAAAAGAGTATTTAATTTTTTTGTAGCTTTTTCAGTAAACACTTCAAAAGCGCCATCATTAAAGATGTTACAATTTTGATAGATTTCCACTAAAGAAGTTCCTTTATGCTCGTGAGCACGTTTCAATAATCCACGTAAGTGAACAGGATCACGATCCATTGAGCGGGCAACGAAAGTAGAATCTGCACCCAACGCAAGCGCCAAAGGATTAAATGCATGATCAACAGAGCCCATCGGTGAGGATTTTGTAACTGTTCCTTCCGGTGAAGCAGGAGAATATTGTCCTTTTGTTAAACCATAAATTTCATTGTTAAAAAGCAAAACATTCACATCAAAATTTCTTCTTAATAAATGAATGAAATGATTTCCCCCAATTGAAAGTGAATCACCATCACCGGTAACGATCCAAACACTAAGCTCGGGACGAGATGCTTTTAAGCCACTTGCAATAGCCGTTGCACGACCATGGATACTGTGCATTCCGAATGTTTCCATATAATATGGAAAACGGGAAGAACATCCAATACCGGAAATAAAAACAATTTCTTCTTGTTTCAATCCCAGATCCGGCATAACCGTTTGAACTTGTTTTAATATTGAGTAATCACCACAACCCGGGCACCAACGAACTTCCTGGTCGGTTACAAAATCTTTTGCGGCTAATTTTATTTCTGTTGTTTCCATTTCTAAGAGTTACGAATTTTTACGAATTTTTTATTTTTTTTGAAGGATGCTATTTAAGCATCGATACAATTTTATTTTTTATTTCTTCAGATGAAAAAGGTAATCCTTGGATCTTATTCAATCCTTTTGCATCAACAAAATATTTATCACGGATAATCTTTATCAACTGTCCGTTATTTATTTCAGGGATCAACACCTGATCAAAATTCTTTAACATTTCCCCTAAATTTTTAGGGAATGGATTTAAATACATCACATGCGCATGCGAAACATCGTGCCCTTGAGCAATGGCTTCACGAACAGCCGTTTTAATAGAACCGTAGGTTGATCCCCATCCAAGAACTAATAATTTCCCTTTAGCATTTCCCTGATCAATTGTCTGCAAAGGAATATGCTCTGCGATCTTATCCACTTTTGCCTGACGCATCTTCACCATGAATTCGTGGTTCTCAGGGTCATAAGAAATATTTCCTGTTTCATTTTCTTTTTCGATACCACCAATTCTGTGCTCTAAACCTTTTGTTCCAGGAATTGCCCAAGGACGGGAAAGTTTCTCATCACGCTTATAAGGTAAATATTTTTCACCATCCTTCAGCTCATTTTTCGCAAAACTCACTTTCATATCTTTTAGATCGGCAGACTTAGGAAATTTCCAAGGCTCAGAACCGTTTGCAATATAACCATCCGTCAATAAAAAAACAGGGGTCATAAATTCCAAGGCAATACGGGAAGCTTCGAAAGCACCATCAAAACAATTGGAAGGAGAGTAAGCAGCAACAATTGGAACAGGAGACTCTCCGTTTCTTCCATACATCGCTTGAAAAAGATCGGCTTGTTCTGTTTTTGTCGGCAAGCCGGTGCTTGGTCCGCCACGCTGAACATTCACAATCACTAATGGTAATTCTAACATCAACGCTAAACCGATCGCTTCACCTTTTAATGCAATGCCGGGACCGGAAGAAGTGGTAATAGAAAGAGAGCCACCGAATGCAGCACCAATTGATGAAGTTATGGCAGCAATTTCGTCTTCGGCTTGAAATGTTTTCACTCCATAATTTTTATACTTTGCTAATTCATGCAAAATATCTGTAGCGGGTGTTATCGGGTAACTTCCTAAAAATAAAGGCAAGCCGGATTTTTGAGAGGCAGCAACAAAACCATAAGCTGTTGCCTGATTTCCCATAATGCTTCGGTAGGTACCTTTTTCTAATGGAGCAGGTTTTACTTCAAAACGATTCATTGGAGCTTCCACAGTATCGCCATAATTAAAACCGGCTTTTAAAACCTTAACGTTCGCATCAATTAACTCCGGACGTTTTTTAAATTGTTCTTTTAAAAATTCAATAGTACTATCCAATGAGCGGTTATACATCCAAAATACATATCCAAGAATGAACATATTTTTTGAACGATCCATTTCTTTTGTACCAAGTCCTGAATCGGCCAAAGCCAAACGAGTGATCTTGGTTACATCAATCTCATGAACCTTGAATTTGTCTAGTGAGCCATCCTTTAAAGGATTAATATCCGTTGGGTATTTCGCTAATTTTAAATTTTTAGCGTCAAATCCTTCCATATTTGCAATGATGATACCACCTGGTTTGAGCTGTTTGACATTCGCTTTTAAAGCTGCTGCATTCATTACTACTAATACGTCACATGCATCACCGGCAGTGAAAACCTCCACACTTCCGAAATGAAGTTGAAAGCCGGAAACCCCTGCTATTGTACCTATCGGAGCACGGATCTCGGCCGGATAATTTGGAAATGTACTAATGTCATTACCGAATAAAGCGGCAGATGTACTGAATTGAGAACCTGTAAGCTGAATACCATCGCCCGAATCTCCTGCAAATAGAATTACTACGCCTGTTTTTGTTTCTGTTGTTGAAGCCATTTTTTAAAGATGTAAAATCAAGTAATTAATATTTATTCAATCTAATTAAAAAGGTTTTTCCCTTTTGGAAAAACCTTATTTATGCATACAAATATATATAAAAATCAATCAAATCTAAAAGTAAAAATATAACATAAATTACATCAATTTTGTTATTAAAAAGTGATAAATTCAATTGTTTTTATTAATTTCGGTCACAAACCTAGGTATATAATGTTATTCCTCAAACAAAAATTTGATTCGTGTAATTAAAATGGTTTATTTTGCTCTCATGAAGAAATTGCCTGTACTAATTATCTCCTTTATCATCTCCACTTCCACTCTTTTTGCCGGAGGATTTCAAATTAATTTGCAAGGACAAAAACAAACAGGTATGGGGCATGCAGGAACAGGATTATGCCTGGACAATGCAAGCATATTATTTAATCCTGGAGCACTTTCTTTCTTAGATTCCTTAAAAGGAATATACATTGGCGGCAGTTTCATTATGCCACGTACCACCTATCTGGATTATCAATCTCGGTATGTAGCCCATCCCGAAAAACACCTTGGAACTCCAATAACTTTTTATGCCGTTTATAAATTCAGAAATTCAGCAAAATGGAACTGCGGACTAGGAATATACAACCCCTTTGGCAGCAAAGTGCAGTGGGCAGATGACTGGAAAGGCCAATTTCTGATCCGTGAAATAGATCTTAAAACATTTTTTATCCAGCCAACCCTTTCCTATAAAGTAAATGATAAGCTAGGTATCGGGGCTGGATTTGTTTATGCTACAGGAAGTTTTGCCTTGAGAAAAGGTGTTCCTATAGAAGACACTTTAGGAAATTATGGTGAAGGAACATTGAAAGGAAAAGCCAGCGGATATGGCTTTAATGCAGGAATTTATTTTAAGGCGACTGATAAATTTTCTGTAGGTATCGACTATCGATCTCAAGTAACTGTAAGTGTAAATGGCGGCAGTGCCGATTTTTCTGTTGCTTCATCCGTAGCTGAATATTTTCCCTCAACAACATTTTCTACTCAATTACGATTGCCTTCCGTTGCCACGATCGGATTGGGATATACTCCAAATAAAAAGTTAAAATTAGCCTTTGATCTAAATTATGTAGGTTGGAAATCTTATGATTCTCTGAATATTGATTTCAAAGAAAACACTGATAAATTAAAAGACATACACTCTGCACGGATGTATAAAAATTCATATATTTTCCGTTTAGGAGCACAATATAAACTGAGCGAAAAATGGACACTTCGTTGTGGAACCTATTATGATATGAGTCCTGTAAAAGCAGGGTATTTGACACCGGAGACACCGGATGCCGACAAATTGGGCATCACTGCCGGAGCAAGTTTCAATGTAACAAAAAAGATACATGTAGATGTATCCTTATTATATATTGAAAGCAAAAAACGTACTGATACGAATCTGGAAACAGGTTTTTCCGGAACATACAAAACGAAAGCAGTTGTTCCGGGAGTGAGTCTGGAGTACGTATTTTAAATAATAAGCCCGTAAACAAATTCATCTTTTCAATTTTTGATTTTTAAAAAAACGGATGGCAGTTTTTTTATTCCAAATGCTTTTGTACCTTTAACTAAAATCCAAATAATCTAGACATGAAAAAAATTTACTTATTTATTGCCGGAACTTTCCTTTTAGCTTCGACGGCATCAATGAATGCACAATGCGCAGGCAACCGCTATCACGATTATATTTTTCCTACAAATCCAACGTTAACATCCAATGTTGTTTATGGAAGCAATTTGTTATACAATAACACAGTTCAATCCTTAAAGCTGGATGTTTATCAACCTGCTGGTGACACATCTTCTAGTCGCGCATTAGTAATTATTTGTCATGGTGGAAGTTTTATGGGTGGTTCTAAAACAGGAACAGATGTTGTTCCTTTATCTAAGGACCTTGCCAGAATGGGATATGTAACAGCTTCTATCGAATATCGTGTGGGTATGACAGGTCTCCCTTTCCCAGGCCCTGATTCTGCAGCTGCAGGCGCAGCTGTTATGCGTGCGGTTCATGACGGACGAGCAGCAATTCGTTACTTCCGAAAGAACGCAACTGTAGGAGGCAATACCTACAAGATAGATACGAACAATATTTATTTTGCAGGTGTTTCTGCAGGAGGGTTTGTTGCTTTACACATCGCTTATATGGATCTTTTATCAGAATTCCCAAACTATATAGATACAACCGGTGTAACAGCTGGATCAGTAACCGGGCAACCGGGGATGCACGGAGGACTTGAAGGGAATAGCGGTAATCCGGGATACTCCTCCAATGTAAAAGCAATTGTAAATATTTGTGGTGCATTGGGCGACACCGCTTGGATCAAGCCTGGTGATGAACCGGTATTAAGCTTTCATGGCACAGCTGATGGCACTGTTCCTTATGGAACAGCACTAATTTATTTATTTCCACCTGCAACATTTCCCCTACTGAAAGTGGATGGAAGCGCAACTGTTGCCACAAAAGTAAACAGCGTTGGAATTGAAAATTGTATGGTAACCTGGTTTGGACAAGATCACGTTCCGGAAGTTGCTTCCGCTGCTTATTATGATTCAACAATTACAATCACCCGTAATTTCTTGGAACATTACACATGCGGAATACCATTAAATTGCAGTTATACCGCTACTCCTTCAGTTGGCATCAATGAAATTGCAAGCGATGCAGACTTTAACATTTATCCTAATCCTACTTTCAACTCAGCGACAATCGACCTTACCGCATTTAAAGGTAAAGAAGTAAGTATTGAATTATATGACGCTTTAGGAAGACAATCTAAAAATATCACGAA
Organism: Bacteroidota bacterium; assembly: GCA_947476185.1. GTDB lineage: Bacteria > Bacteroidota > Bacteroidia > 2-12-FULL-35-15 > 2-12-FULL-35-15 > 2-12-FULL-35-15. Next base: position 8,914 of record CANJPX010000078.1, on the reverse strand, counting down.
GATCAAATCTGAAAAATACACTTTGCAAAGAGATAATTTACCAAACGGTATTTATTTTATGAATGTATTGGTAGATGGAAAACGATTCAGCAAAAAAATTATTTTTGAATAATCATAGCTCTCATTAAACAAAAATCCCACTTCGATAATTTCGGAGTGGGATTTTTTATTTCTTCTTTTTAACATAAAAAAAAGAAAAATTTTAAGTTGAATGTTTTAGGAGAATCGAATGATATTAAGTAATTCTTCTTTCAATTTTTTTCTTTTTCTTTTCTCTTGACAGAAAAGAAACAAAAGGTCAAGAAAGCATAATTGCTGCCGCACATGCGACACGACATCGTATGGTTTCAGTCCTCGCCCGCTGCTTCGAAAGGATAATTCAAATGCAGTTCTTTATTCGACCTGTCCGAAATGATGATTACAATTAGAAAAGCGCGAAAGATGGAAAAGGTAGTTGAGGCTTGTTGGCTTTAGTGTTAGCCGATGACCTTTCCTTGATTTTTTATTTCTTTTTTTTAACATAAAAAAGAAAAAATTTAATTTGAATGTTTTAAGAGAATCGAATGGTATTAAGTAATTCTTCTTTCAATTTTTTTCTTTTTCTTTTCTCTTGACAGAAAAGAAACACAAGGTCAAGAAAGCATAATTGCTGCCGCACATGCGACACGGCATCGTATGCTTTCAGACCTCGCCCGCTGCTTCGAAAGGATAATTCAAATGCACCACTTTATCAGGGGGATCCTGAATGATGATTAGAAGTGCTTCGTTCCAAGCAATGACGAAAAGCTTCGACATTCTAACACTCCGCATGACATACCATTATGATTCAGGTGACAAAAATGAGCCATTTTCTCGAACATCCAATTTCATTTTTTTGCCGAATACCAATGCTAAATTTCTATCAATATGTCCGGCAGGAAAATTAAAACAAACCGGATAATCATATTCTTTCACTGCATCTATTATAATTTCTTCCGCAGTTTTACCAAACGGAATTGTATTGTCTTTCATATCAGACATGCCGCCAACAACCAAACCTGCCAAATTCTTCAATTTTCCTGAACGTTTCAAATTCATCATCATACGATCCACATGATATAAATATTCATCCAGATCTTCTATGAATAAAATTTTTTCATTTGTATCAATATCAGAACTGCTTCCTGATAAAGCATATAATAAAGACAAATTTCCTCCAACTATTTCAGCTTCAGCAAAACCATTTCTATTTAATGGGTGCGACGCGATGTTATAATCTAATTTTTCTCCGAACAAAGACTTCCATAATGTCTCAAGCGCTTCTTCATTTTTTGTAAAATTGATAGGCATGGTAGCGTGAAGTGTTTCAATTCCAAAATTATGAATGTGGGAATGCAAAACGGTAATATCGCTATATCCTATTACCCATTTCGGTTGCTTCTTAAATTTCGAAAAATCGATCTTATCAATGATGCGTATCGTTCCATATCCACCGCGTGCGCTAACTATAGCTTTCACAGAATCATCATCCAAAGCCATTTGCAGATCAGCAGCACGTTCATCATCTGTTCCTGAAAATTGATTATCAGTATTGAATAAATTCTTACCAAGCACTACTTCGAGTCCCCAACTTTGCAAAATAGCTAACGCAGATTGAATTTCTGACATAGAGATTTTTCGGGCCGAAGCAATAATGGCAATTTTATCGCCTTTTTTTAATATGGGTGGTTGAATTAAATTCATTTTCAAATGATTCTTTTGACAAAAGTAATCGGATATTTGTAAAAAATTGCAACAATGACAAAAACGGATATACTCTCGCCTGCTGATGTAACAAAGCTAATCAAAACTTTTTATGATAAACTATTAGTGAGCACTATAAAACATCATTTTATTCATTTGAATTTAGAGGAACATCTTCCTCGTGTAGATAGTTTTTGGAATGCTACGCTATTTCCTGAACATGCCTATTCTGTAAATTTAATTGAAAAGCATATGCATCTGCCACTAAAAAAAGAAGATTTTGATATTTGGCTGAAGCTATTATGGGAAAGTGTTGACGAGCTTTATGCCGGTCAGAATGCAGAAATGACAAAGAGCAGATCAGCCAGTGTTTCATATATCATGCAAAAGAAGCTACTCAAGGATTAATTTTTTATCTTTGCGAACAAATAAGTTTAAAGTTGGAAAGTTCAAAGTTCAAAATTTCATACGTCATTATTTTGAACCTTATTTAACTGTAACCTTTCTAATTTTAAACCTTGAACTATTAAACCTTGAACTAATCAACTTTGAACTTAAAATTTAAAAGACATACCGTTACAGCAGCATTACCATACGCAAATGGTCCCGTTCATATCGGTCATTTGGCGGGTTGTTATTTGCCTGCAGATATATACGTTCGTTATCTCCGTTCAAAAGGTGAAGATGTAAAATTTATTTGCGGATCGGATGAACATGGCGTGCCTATTACCATCAAAGCAAAAAAAGAAGGGATCACTCCACAACAGGTGGTAGATAAATATCATAAAATGATGGGTGATGCATTCAAGGAATTCGGAGTATCCTTCGATATTTATTCGCGTACATCGTCCAAAACACATCACGAAACAGCTTCTGAGTTCTTTAAAAAACTTTATGATAAAAAAGTATTTATTGAGGAAGTGACGGAGCAATATTTTGATGAAAAAGCAAATCAGTTCCTTGCGGATAGATATATTGTTGGTACGTGCCCGAAATGCGGTAACGAAAATGCTTATGGCGACCAATGCGAAAAATGCGGAAGCACGTTAAATGCGACCGATCTTATAAATCCAAAGTCAACCTTAAGCGGTGAAAAGCCGGTTCTGAGAAATACAAAAAATTGGTTCTTGCCTTTGGATAAAATGCAGCCTCAGATTGAAGCCTATATCGATTCACATAAAGAATGGAAATCGAATGTGCATGGTCAATGTAAAAGCTGGTTGAATGCAGGATTACAGCCAAGAGCTATGACCCGTGATCTGGACTGGGGCGTTAAAGTTCCTGTTGAAGGAGCCGAAGGAAAAGTATTGTATGTTTGGTTTGATGCACCAATAGGATATATTTCGGCAACGAAAGAACTTTTTGAGAATCAGGAAGCAAGTATCAAGAATCAAGAAGGGGAACGCGGAGAAAAGGTGACAACAAAATCAGGTGTAATCCCTGAATGGGAGAAATATTGGAAAGACAAAGAAACAAAGCTTGTGCATTTTATTGGCAAAGACAATATTGTTTTTCATTGTATTATTTTCCCTGCAATGTTAATGGCAGAAGGATCCTATATTTTACCAGAAAATGTTCCTGCAAATGAATTTCTGAATTTAGAAGGAGACAAAATTTCTACTTCACGAAATTGGGCAGTTTGGTTGCATGAATATCTGTTGGAATTTAAAGACAAACAAGATGTATTGCGTTATACACTTTGTGCAAATGCTCCTGAGACCAAAGACAATGATTTTACCTGGAAAGATTTTCAGGCAAAAAATAATAATGAGCTGGTTGCAATTCTTGGAAATTTCATAAATCGCACCTTGGTTTTAACGCATAAATATTATGATGGGAAAGTACCGGTAGCTGCGGAATACACCAAAAATGATATTTTATTATTGGAAGAGATCAGTAAGTTCCCTTCAAGGATTGCAGCAAGCATCGAACAGTACCGCTTTCGCGAAGCCTTATCTGAATTAATGAATCTTGCCCGTATGGGAAATAAATATCTGGCAGATAACGAACCTTGGATATTGATCAAAACAGATGAGAAGCGGGTGCAAACGATCATGAACTTATCCTTGCAAATTTCTGCAAACCTTGCTGTATTGATGGAACCATTTTTACCTTTCACTTCCGTTAAATTAAGTAACATGCTGAATTTAAATTCAGGATTAAAATGGAATGATGCAACTCGCACAGATCTTTTGTTAGCGGGTCATCAAATAAATACTGCGGGGTTATTGTTTGAAAAAGTAGAAGATGAAACGATAATAGCACAAGTCCAAAAATTAGAAGATTCAAAGAAGATGAACGAAGAAAGTAATATTGCATCTGTTGAACCATCAAAAGCTGAAACATCCTTTGATGATTTTAGTAAAATGGATATTCGTACCGGAACTATTCTTGAAGCAGAACGTGTTCCAAAGACCGATAAACTTTTAAAATTATTGATTGATACCGGAATTGATAAAAGAACTGTTGTTTCAGGAATTGCAGGATATTATAAACCGGAAGAAATTATTGGTCAGCAAGTATGTATTCTTGTGAACCTTGCTCCTCGTAAAATAAAAGGTATCGAAAGCCAGGGAATGATTCTTATGGCAGAAAACAACAAAGGAGAATTAAGTTTTGTTGCGCCGACAAAAGAGAATATGAATAATGGCGGTGCAGTAAAATAGATTATTCTGCATTAAAATTTAAATTGCAAAAAAATAATTTGAAGTAATTTTTTCAGATGCGCTATTGCGAAACTTATCTAATATTCTCAGGCAAATAAAATCTTGTTCCACATTTAGGACATGTAGGTCTATCAAATTGGTTACCAAGATTTTTACCAAAAGTCCAACCCAGAACAACTCCCGGAACGGAACCTGCTAGTGCACCTATTGGACCTATAATAAAACCAACTTTAACACCAATGACTGCCCCAGCTGCTGCGCCGCCAAAGCCTCCGATACTTTTACCACTATCCTCCACAGCGTGGATAAATCCAAATCTACATGCGCTACAATTTAGATAGACTAACCCTTCCATTTTTTGAATTTTTTATGTTGTTATTAAAATACAAATGCTGGTTCTTAAAAAAAATCTACTGTATTGTAACCTCTTGGGGCATTGTAAAATAAAATGTTGCCCCTTCATTTATTCTCGACTCCGCCCATATTCGTCCACCGTGTTTGTTGACAATTCGATGTGCAATGGCGAGTCCAATTCCTGTTCCTTCAAATTCAGTTGAACTATGCAAACGTTGAAAGACACCAAAGAGTTTGTTGCTGTATTCCATATCAAAACCCGCTCCGTTATCTTTCACAAAATACATGACTTCATTATCCAATACGGATGAGCCAATTTCTATTTCCGGTTTCTCTTTTTTGGAGGAATATTTTATTGCATTTGATAATAAGTTGGTCCATACTTGGCGAAGTAATGACACATCGGCTAATGTGGTTTCGAGTGTGCCAATTTTAATTGCTATTTTATGCTTTTCTACAGTATTGATTTCAAACAATATCGTTTCAATAAGCCTATTATAATCAACAGCAACCTTTTCAACTTCTTTTCTTCCCAATTTAGCAAAAGCCAGCAAATCATCTATTAGCGATCCCATCCTTCCTGCATTTGAATCAATGTTTTGCACCAACTTTATAGCATCCTCATCTAGTATTTGTGAATAATCTTCCTTCATAATCTTTATATAAGAGTTAACAGCACGCAGTGGAGCTCTTAAATCGTGTGAAACTGAGTAGGAAAATGATTCCAACTCTTTATTAGAGGATTCTAGTTGAAGAATATTTTTTTTAAGTTCATCGTTTAATTCTGCTATTTTCAGGTCGGATATCTTTTGTTGTGTAATATCTCTTTCTATTATGGCAAATGACTTTCTTTCTCCGGTATAATCGGTTAAGAAAGACGCTGAAAATAAAACAATAATTTTTTTACCATCTTTAGTAATCCGACTTGTTTCAAATTCAGTGATGAGGTTGCTATCTAATTTTTCTTCGCCGGAGATGATTTTGCGGACACGCTCTTTTGATTCCGACCTGATATTTTCAGGAAGGAGATTCCACACTTGCATTTTTAAAGCTTCGGATTCCTTAAAACCATAAATTTCTTCTGCACCCACATTCCAGGAAATTATTTTACCTAATTCATCATGAATGTAAATTGCGTTATTTGAATGCTTTACTTGAGCAGCAAGAAAGTTTTTTATTTTTTCATTTTCCTTTTTAAGCGTAATATCACGTGCATTGAAAAACCACTTTCCAAATTTTACAACGACATTCCATGAAAGCCATTTACTGCTATGATCTTTGCAAACAGCCCTTGTTTCAAAAGACAATTTATGTTGATTCGCATCTTTTGAATTACCTATTAAATATTGATTTGTCCTCGTTTCGGCCGATAAGTTATCGTCTTTCGATTTCAAATATTTTTTAAAAAAATCGACATCTTTTTCATGGAGAAAAAATGTAACATCCTTTCCTTCTATTTCTTCCAAAGAATACCCCAAAATATTAGTAAAAGCCTCGTTAATTTTCTCGAAGGATAATGTTTCAATATCGATAATTCCGATAATGTCAGCGGAATTATTAATAAGCATTTCACTTTTTTGAAGAGAAATATTTTTTTCAAGCAATTCCTTTTTTTGAAATTGCAGTTCTAAAAGAATAGCAACCTTTGCCCTCGTAATAGTAGGATCGAGAGGTTTAAGAAGATAATCTACTGCTCCTTCACCATATCCTTGAAGCACAGAAGAATATTCTCTTTTTTCTGCTGAAGCAAAAATGATAGGAATATTTTTTGTTCTGTTATTTGATTTCAGAATTTGAGCAACTTCAAATCCATCCATCTCTGGCATACGCACATCCAAAATGATCAAATCAATTTCCCTCTTCAAAACAATGTTGAGCGCTTCTTTTCCACCATTTGCAAGTAAAATTTCTCTCCCGTCATTGAGCAGCACATTTTCAAGCGCAAACAAATTGTCAGGTTTGTCATCGACAAGCAAAATGACTGAATTATAAATTTTTTCCATTTATTCTTGATTAATTTTTAATAAATATTTTTGAATTTCTGCCAATGAAAAAACATGTTTCACATATCCCGTTGAAATCGCTGCTTGAGGCATAAACGGAAATTCTGCTTCATCCGGATTTTGTGCAACAGTTACTCCTCCATTTTTAGAAATTCGAATGGTCCCATCAGAGCCATCACTGTTGGCCCCGGTAAGGATAATACCGACAAGTTTTTCCTTATAAACATAAGAAGCAGATTCAAAAAGAACATCAATGGAAGGACGGCTAAATTTCACTCTGACATCAGAAGAAAGCGAAAATGTATGATCATTTTCTATAAGAAGATGGTAATCGGGAGGAGCGATGTACACTATACCGCCCTTTATTTTCTCTTTTTCATCTGCCTGCTTTAATTTCATTTTACTCTTTTCCTGTAATATAACTTCCAGCAAATCTCGCTGTTCAGTATTCCTATGTTGGATAATTATTATTGGGAATTTGTAATCAACCGGAAGTTTTTTCAAAATAAAAGACACCGCATTCAAGCCCCCTGCAGACACCCCAATTACTACCGCGCCATATTTCCAATTCTTGTTCAACTGATGTGTTTTTTTTTCATGAATATTTTTTCCTTTTTATCAATTTCATCAAAATGCTTTTTCTTGTCGGAGAACAAAAGCGATTCTTTGTTGCCGAGTCCTAAAAACCCAAAAGGACAAAGACTTTCATAAAATAAATCAAACACTTTATTTTGTAAGGATTGTTTAAAATAGATTAATACATTTCTGCAGATGATCAGTTGAAATTCGTTGAAAGACTGATCAACGGCAAGGTTGTGCGGTGAGAATACAATGTTCTGTTTTAATGATTTGTCAAACATCACATGATTATACTTCGCCTTATAATATTCCGAAAATGATTTTGCACCTCCTGCTTTTTGATAGTTGAGTGTATACTCCTTCAAGTTATCAATTGAATATACTCCTTCTTTTGCAATCTGAAGAGATTTCTGATTAATATCCGTAGCATATATTATGGATCGGCTCAACAAGCCTTCTTCCTCGAGAAGTATCGCAAGAGAATACACTTCCTGCCCAGTAGCACAGCCAGCAACCCATATTTTTATAAAAGGATAAGTGGCGAGACGCTGCACAACGTGGTCGCGAATACTTTTATAAAAAGCTGGATCTCGGAACATAGTGGTAACCGTAACGGACATTTCTAAAACGAATTCAGCAAAAAAACGTTCGTCCTTAGCAAGAGTTCTACCCAAAAAAGTTAGATCATCTATTTTCCTACTGATCATAAAATGCTCAACTCGCCTTCTTAAAGAAGCTTCCGAATAATCTGTAAAATCATATCCATAAATAAAATGAATGGAATCAAGGAGATCTTTAAATTCCTTTTTGTCGAAATCAATAGAATCCATCATTTTTTAATTTTTATAATACAATTCAAATTCATTTTTGAATTAAATTTTATAATTGACTTTTTTAAAAGGGTGCATTCTTTAAATAAATCCAACAGCTATTTTGAAATTAAAAAAGAATGAAATCAATAATTCAAAGATGATTTTTTATTTATGAATACAACCAAACACGCATAAGAGATAACAATTGTTCCATCTTAACAGGTTTGGCTATGTAATCATTCATTCCTACCTCCAAACATTTTTCACGATCACCCTTCATCGCTTTAGCGGTTAAAGCAATGATTGGAAGTTTATTAAATTTCGGTATAGACCTGATTTCTTTCGTTGCTTCATATCCATCCATTTCGGGCATCATCACATCCATTAATACAATTTTAATTTCCGGATGATTTTTGAGAACATCAATTGCCGCTTTTCCATTTTCAGCTGTAAGGCACTTCATGCCCTCCTCTTCCAATGCATTGGTTAATGAATAAATATTTCTGACATCATCATCAACAACCAGAATTACTTTATTCTTTAGAACTTCTTCCGATTTATGAAGGTCGCGGATAATTTTCTGCTTTTCTTTCGGCAATTGCGATTCCACTCGATGAAGAAATAAAACGGTTTCATCCAATAAGCGTTCGTCAGAGTTTGCTGTTTTAAGAACAACAGTGCTGGCAAGTTTATTTAATCGGGTCGATTCATCCTTGGAAAGTTCTTTGCCAGTGTATACTACAATTGGAATTTTATTTAATTTTTCATTTTTCTTAAT
>CANJPX010000077.1 GCA_947476185.1 Bacteroidota bacterium | reverse complement strand
TTCATTTGTTCATAGGAAATTGAAATAATTTCAAGGTTGCTATTTTTTAATGAATCAATTACCTTTCCCAACTCGTTCTTATCAGGAATAGAATCCTCACAAAGTACCGAAAATCCCTTCCCGATGCACATTAAAACGTTGGTATGATAAATATCTGAGCCGTTAATATCAATTGCCTTAAATGAAATACTCTCAAAATTTAATTGTTTGCACAGTTGTTCAAAAAGCGACAAATCTGTCCGTGGAGAGATATTAGCATAGGCTATTTTGTTTTCATAATCAAAAACGATACTGCCCGTTCCTTCAAGAAATCTTTTTTTATTTTCAAATTTACTGAGGTCAATAATTGTAGTGTTGTCATTTTTGAATCCTGAAATTATATCGTCCCGCCTTTCCAGCCTCCTGTTTTCGGCAAGCATAGGATATAAAACCAATTCATTGTTGTCATGAAAAGAGATCCAATTGTTTGGAAAAATGGAGTCGGGGGTATGTGGAAGAATTGTATCCTCATAAAAAACGACATCTATTCCATTCAGGATTATCATGTCAGAAAATGCATTAAACTCCTCCAAAGCTTTGGATTGAATAGCCTCGACATTTTCTTTATCAAGATTTTGTTGAAACGAATTGCTTTGTGCTGTTTGATCATTGTAACCAAAACGCACCGGTCGTATCATTAAAATTTTGGAAGCTTTGTTCTGCATATATTACAAAAATAGGCAAGAATATTATATTCACTAACTTTGTTAATGTAAATGAAGAAAACAACACTCATCCTTTTTGTTTTTTTGCTTTTTGCATGCTTATTTGAAGCATGCAATTACTTTGCGCATGCAAATAATAAGAACAATGAATTTGTTTTATCATCATCGGTAAATCAAACCGTTTCACCAACGTCCTATTCTCCTGAAAAAACTATCAAGGTCACTTCACCTTGCTGTATATCTGAAACTGAAAAAGAAATGATCGCAGCAGGATTAATCGATATAAAAACAATTGATACCGGGATTGTTGTGGATCTGAGATATTCTACTAAAAATAATTTTTTGGGAATTGATATGTATGGTGATTTTAATAAATGTTATTTGCAAGCTGATGTAGCCCAAAAATTGAAATATGCCCAAGGAATGTTGAGGTCAAAATTCCCTTTTTATAACTTAATAGTTTTTGATGCTGTCCGTGCAAGAAGTATACAGCGAAAAATGTGGGATACAATTAATGTTCCTTCCTATGAACGGTCAAAATATGTTTCCAACCCAAACAATGGTTCTTTGCATAATTTTGGAGCAGCAATTGATGTAAGCATCATTGATGAAAATGGAATAGAGCTGGATATGGGTACACCATATGATTATTTCGGTGAATTAGCTTATCCGCGGGAGGAAGATAGAATGATTGAGGAGGGAAAATTAACGCACATCCAATTACTTAACAGGAAATTATTACGCGATGCTTTAGAATCCTCAGGTTTTATGGGAATCACTACTGAATGGTGGCACTTTAACGCATGCTACAGGGCTGAAGCATATGAAAAATATAAAATAATTGAATAGTTGGTAATGATAAATCGTTTGCTTGACTTCCAATGAGTGGTTACCTTATTTTCCCCTCAATTTCCTTTTTTCAGGGTAACAAAGAGCTAATTTGAATTATTCTAAAAAGGGAGTGTACAGATTACCTAGATTAAATATTGGTATTTCTGATTAAGGAATTTACTGTTATCCTTTCCTTTTTTCGTCTTGAAAATATTGTGACTAACAGAAAGCATTATCTCATGAGAACCACTATTATATTTTCTTAATCCACCAATCTGTATATCGTATGAATAGCTGATTTGATAACTATCGAAAAAGGTATATCCGACCTGAAGGGCAATAGCGTCGTGTAAACGAACAGATATACCAGCAAAAGCTTGTGCGAAAAAATGTAGTCGTAACGTGTAGTCCAGCATCATTGGAGCCCCTTTCACATATTGGCCATACAATGTGCTTTCCCAGATATAATCCGGATTTTGAGCAAAATTATACCCCAATGTAAAATTTACCTGAGTCGCATATTTTATAATTCCCTTTTTTGTAGTGTCATTTTTATAAAATTCGGCTGTTGACTGTAAAACATGTAAGCCACTTGCTCCCACATGGAACCGGTCGTTGTATAAATAAAATCCGGCACTGGCATCCGTTACCCAGGTGCTATTTGTGATAAACTGGTTTATTGATGCATCCTGATTATTGTGCAATGTCATTTTCGTTCCATACAAAGTAAACTTTGTAAAATTGCCCGCAAGTCCTGCCGACAATTCGCAATCAGGAAAACGAAGGTGATACGCATAACTTGCACCAATATTTGTTTGTTTGAACGGACCAATCTTATCTTGCATTAAATATAATCCTGCACCCATTTTCCCTTTTAAAAATCTGCTATGTAATCCTAGGCTGACGGTAGTCGGTGCGCCATCATATCCAACCCATTGTTTCCTATAGTTTAGTCTTGCATCTAATAACCGCTTTGTTCCGGTTATTCCGGGGTTGATCATGAATGCGTTGTTCTTATTTTGGGTATAATAAGGAAGTTGTTGTGCAATTCCTTTTGATGAAATAAAACAAAAAATAAGAAGGTGTAGAATATGTTTTTTCAAAATGCTTATTTGATTATTGTTACTGTTCCGTGCTTTACTCCTTTACCATCACCAAGATCCATTACAAAAAAATAGGTTCCCTCAGGCAGGGCTTCACCAAAAGCATATCCATCCCAAGTATTCCTATATGCATTTGCCTTAAACACTATTTTGCCATTTCTATTATACACCTCTAATTTATTATTAGGGTATTTGTATATATTACCAATATACCATGTATCATTATTACCGTCATTATTCGGAGTAAACGTATTGTAAAAAACGACTTCATCATTTGGAATTACTGTTACAATAACAGAATCGTAATTTGGACATTTATTCGAAAGATCTGTTCCGTATAAATAATATGTTGTAGTAACAACAGGTTCTACATCGGGGTTATAGGTGTATGGGTATACTATTGGAAACGGGGACCAGGCATAATAAAATCCACCTGTAGCATTTAATGTTGTTCCTTCCCCTTCTTGTATGGTAACATCTGGACCTGCATCGATATTGGGTGTAGGGATAATTGTAACAGTAACAATATCAATAAAAGGCGGGCACGTTGCACTGGTAGCCGTTAGAGTATATGTCGTTGTTAGCAACGGAGTGGAAGTTGGTCGAGGCAATGTATTGTTGTCTAAATAGGTTGTGGGTAACCAAGAATAGGTGATACCTGCTCCTGCAATATTTAGATCGCCACCTAGCAAAGCATGGCTGTTTTCACAGATACTGGTATCATTTCCCGCATCGATATTAACAATATAGTGTAATGAAACGACGACAACATCTGAGGCAACGGCCCCTGTATCATCAGTAACAGTAAGCGTATAAGAAGCCCAACTTAGAGGCGTACAAATTGGATTTGGAACAGAAGTGCTGCTTAAGAAATTTGGAGGACTCCAGGAATAAGTATAAGGAGCTAAACCACCAGTAGCAGGTGAAATACTTCCAATTGTCACGGAAGCCCCAGGACAAGCAGTTTTATCGGGACCTGCATCTACCGTTAATTGGGCGAATGAAGGAGTATATACAAATATGAAAAATGTAACAATCAAGAATAAAAAATGCCGGTATGCTCTGTTCATACTTTGATAAAATATTGTATTTGAAAGGAAACAAATATACTGATATAAATTGTAAATAAAATCTCCTTTTCCGACACAAATTAGGATTCTAACTATACTGAAATAAAAACATACCATTTGGGATGTTTTTATTTCAGTATAGATATTTCATTCTGATCTTAGTTCTTGATCACTTTAGTAATAGAGCGGTAATTCCCCTCACTAAATTCGACTTTCAGTGTATAAACACCCTTTGCAAGATCGTTCATCTGAGCGATCAAACTTGTTTTGCCCTCACCAATCTTTTGAGTCCTTTCAAGAACAATTCTCCCGATATAATCCGTGATCTGTAGGCTGAGAGTTCCTTCAACCGATGTTGAGAAGTCGAAATTTAGATCACTTTTCGTAGGATTTGGATGTACATTACTTACTGCAATCTCATCTGATTTATTTTCGATTGAAAAAATGGATGAATAGGACGATTTTCCATTGTAATCAGTTTGTTTTAATCGATAATAGGTACGACCAATAAATGGTTGATGGTCATACGAAGAATAATTGATAAGTGTTGTGCTATTGCCAGCACCAGCTATGGTTGCAAAAGATTCAAATAATACACCATCCTTGCAATGTTCAAGTGTAAAGAAATCGTTATTTTTTTCAGATGCAGTAGACCATTCAAGTTTATTTTTTATTCCTTCATTTTTTCCTGCAAACGATAACAATTCGATGGGGAGTGGGGTGCAATTTAAAGATGCTCCGCCTGAAAGCTGCCAACTAAAAGTAAAGGGAGAAGATGTTCCCGTCCAGTTATCAATTACAATAACGTAAACTTCTCCTGAAAGTATATTTAACGCAGCCACCCAGCCATCACCCGAAGGACCTTCCGAATAATCTATTGCTCCATTACCCAACCCTGTAATATTTGCAGGTGTTCCATTGCCATCGGCAGCTGAACACCTTAAAGGAGAAGTTGCTGGAGGACAAGTAACAGTAGCCATCGGACCCCATATAGCCCAATCATAATCGTCAGTAGTCAGAGCGGGTGTTATTGTAAAACCAATAGTTCCATTTGTTGTCGAGGAAAAATAATACCAGGATGTTTGATGCTCAGGCGGGTCAAGGCAATCGGAATTACTCGCATTAAAATCAGTGTAGTTTCCTCCCCCAGAACTACTGCCAACAAAGGTTGAATTTGAACAAATAGTTGTTCCTCCTGCACAATCTGCAGATGTTGCAACAGTGCTTGTTATTTTGATATCATCAATCCTTGAATTTACAGCCCCACTAATTCCAGATCCTCCATCCGCTTGGGTATTTGAACTAACTAGCCAGCGAATAAAAACTTGTGCCTGATTATCGCATGAAGCGGGAAGGGGAAAGGTTGCTAAAGTTGACCATGCGCCATTTCCGGCTGTACTTGTTGTAATTGTGGTCCAGGGGCCTCCAGCCCCAGTAATACTATATTGAACGTTAAAATCTCGAGGGCCATTACTATTTGATCGCTGAGCTGAGGTTATAGTCAAATTAGAATAACCGGTAGAAACAAAATCGATCAACCAGTAGTCACTTAAGGCCCAACCATCTGGCGCTTCTGCACATCTCGTTGAAACACCTGCAATTCCAAAACCAAGTGCCCCTGTCGCAACAGTTGAAATAGTTTTAGCTAAATTCACTGCAATACCAGCATCTGCAGTTGCGTCATCAGGGTTATTTGGGAAATTCCACTCAACAATTATCGCCTGCGAATAACCAAGCAAAGGAATTAGATAAAGAAAACAAATGATTATCTTAAATTTCATGTAAGATTTTTTTGGCAAAAAAAATTAATTTTAATTTACCTGACGCTATAATTCTTAATATTCTTCAGGTCTTTCTTTTGTTCATTTCACTATTTTCCAAGAACCTGTTTCTGAAATACTGGAGTTTTTCATTTTGGGAAGAATTACATTCTCCTCGGCTGTCCTTTTAAATCGTAAATTTTTTTTAAAGATCATTATTGACTAATACGTTTAACCAATTAATCAATACCACAATTTTGACAATTTATGCCATTTAAAATATGACTTTTGGCATAAATCTTCAGTAAATATCATTAAGTCGTATAAAAAAAGCCATTTGTCGACAAGTAGTTTTTTATAGAGTAAGAATTATTTCCAATCCTGCTGCCTTTATTAATTAGTTCGCAATAAATAGTATTCATCAAATTGATTTGAAAACTATTTTTCCCATATTAAAAGAATAAATTAGTTTTTGAATGAAATGGATTGATAAGTATAAAAAAAGTATCTTTCATAAATTAATTTTAACTGTTTTGGAAAAGCATATTTTAAGCAAATCAACCTTTTTACGCGGACTGCAATGTTCGAAATCTTTATATCTGTATAAATATTTTATACAAAAGAGAGATGCTGTTTCCAAAGAGCAGCAAGCTGTTTTTAACCGAGGTAATCGTGTTGGAGTTTTGGCTCAGAAACTTTTTCCGGGCGGAGTAGATGCGACTCCGGCAAAACGTTCTAATAATTTGGCTGCCGTTGAAAATACAAAAAAACTGATAGAAAGCGGAGTAGAAGTGATCTATGAAGCGGCTTTTCAGCACAATCAGGTCTTGGCCATTTTAGATATTTTAGTAAAAAAAGAAGATAAATGGTATGCTTACGAGGTAAAAAGCTCCACCAAGGTCTCTCCAACCTATTTAATGGATGCTTCTTTACAATATTGGGTAATAAGTAATTCAGGAGTATCCTTGGCTGATTTTTCTCTTATAATTATTAATAACCAATATGTGAGAAATGGTTCAGTTGACCTGAATGGCCTTTTTTCTGCTAAATCAGTTTTAAAAGAAACCATCAATAATCAATCCTTTATAGAAGAGAATATTACCCGGTCGAAAAGTGTTATTGATACTCCCGCAGAGCCCGATGTGAAAATTGGAGAGCATTGTTTTAGTCCCTATAGCTGCGACTTTATGGGTACCTGCTGGAAAAGCGTTCCTGCAAATTCAATCTTTGAAATAACAGGAGTTAAAAAATCAGAATTGTTCAATTTATATAATGCGGGTTATAAAACGGCATTACAGATCCCGGAAAAAAATGAATTGGATAAAAATGCGAACATTCATATTCAAGCTATAAAAAAAAATGAAGCGGTCATTGATAAAGCGGCCATTACTGCTTTCTTAGAAAAGATAAAGTATCCTGTTTTCTTTATGGATTTTGAAACTTTTATGCCCGCTGTTCCACTTTATGATAAGACAAAACCCTATCAACACATCCCTTTTCAATATTCCCTGCATTATAAAAAAACAAAAACTTCAGGATTGGAACATTTTGAATTTTTAGCCGAACAGCATACCGATCCGCGAAGAGCTTTTATTGAAGCGCTTCTAAAACATACTGAATCGGAAGGAACAATTTTGGTGTACGATATCCTGATGGAAAGAAATGTATTGAACGGATTAAAAAAAGATTTTCCTGAGTATGCTTCAGAAATAGAGCTCCGGATTGACCGTATGGTCGACCTGGTACAACCTTTTCAATCAAGGAGCTATTATCATCCTTCAATGAAAAATTCATTTTCAATGAAGAATTTGCTTCCTGCTCTTGTCCCGGAATTAAATTATTCGGATCTTAATATTGGTAGTGGCAGTATGGCTATGATCGCATATGAAAATCTGAATAAAGAAACAGATATGTTCAAAATCCTGGAAACCCGTGAGTCTCTTTTGGAATATTGTAAGCTTGATACGTTAGCTATGGTAAAGGTCTTTGAGGTGCTGGAAAGTGTCAGTAAATAAAAAATCCCTCTTTTTGAAGAAGGATTTTTAAAAAATTGTTTGAATTAAAGATTAGAATCTTTCCAATTTAGAGAAATAAAAATCACCTTCAATTTGTGCATTCTCATCACTATCAGATCCATGAACAGCATTTGCAGCAATTGATTTTGCATAAATCTTACGGATTGTTCCTGCATCCGCTTTTGACGGATCAGTAGCTCCGATCAATGTTCTGAAATCAGCAACAGCATTGTTCTTCTCTAAAATAGCTGCTACAATTGGTCCGGATGACATATACGTAACTAATTCTCCATAAAATGGACGATCTTTATGTACTTCATAAAATGTACCTGCAGCTTCAGCAGTAAGTTTTGTGTATTTCATCGCTACAATACGAAATCCTGCTTCGTTAATCATCTTTAAGATCCCGCCAATAGAATTATTTTCTACTGCATCAGGCTTTATCATTGTAAATGTTCTGTTAGTTGCCATTTCTTTATATTATTGATTTGTTTAAAATAAAATTCGATGCGAAATTAGAAAAAATATCTTCATAATGATAAATTTTAAAATCAATGAATTTCAATCCTTTAAAGATTGATCAAAAGCACAACAAATTATTGTAAATTTGCAGCCTTATGAATCCGAAAGAAATTAAAGAAGTAAAAGCGCTTTTATCAAAGCCTAAAAATATTGTAATTGTTACACACTGGTCGCCTGATGGCGATGCTATGGGCTCGTCGCTTGGCTTATACAATTATCTGATAAAACTAGATCACAAGGTTAATGTGATCACTCCAAATGATTATCCTTCCTTTTTGTTTTGGTTACCCGGAAACAAAAAAGTAATTGATTTTTCTAAAAAAGCAAAAGCTGCAAAAAGCTTAGTAGCGAAAGCCGACATTATATTTTGTCTGGATTTTAACTCCTTAAAACGAATCGAAAAATTAGGTGATGAAGTTGGAAGATCTAATGCTATCAGGTTTATGATCGACCACCATTTGCAGCCTGACGATTTTGCAAAATATATGCTACATTCAATAAAGGCTTGTTCAACCTGCGAACTTGTCTTTGAATTGATCCAATTAATGGGACATAAAAAGCTGATCGACAAAAATATCGGGAATTGTTTATATACCGGCATTATGACAGATACAGGATCTTTCCGTTTCCCTTCAACGACAGCGACTACACATAAAATTATTGCTTCATTAATTGAAGCAGGTACCGAAAATGCAGAGATCCATAATAGAATTTATGACGGAAATTCGGAAGGAAAAATTAAATTATTAGGATTTAGTTTAGGGGAAAAACTAAAAGTGTTGAAGGAATACAAAACGGCTTATTTTAATCTTACCAGCGATGAGTTGGATCGTTATAGTTATCAAAAAGGAGATACAGAAGGCGTAGTTAATTATGCACTTTCAATAGATGGTGTTAGGTTTGCTGCATTTTTTGTTGAACGAGATGGCATTATAAAAACTTCCTTCCGTTCGCAGGGGAGCTTTGATGTGAATATGTTTGCAAGAAAACATTTTAGTGGTGGGGGACATAAGAATGCTGCCGGAGGAATGAGTGAATTGAGTATGGAAAATACAATCCGGAAGTTTGAAGCATTATTGCCTGAATATAAAACACAGCTAAATCGTAAATAGATCTATGATTTTAAAAAACTGCACTCTTATAGTCGTTGTTTATGCAAGCACTTTGCTGCAATTCTCTTGTGGCAATAGCAGAAATCAAAATTCAAAACAAACGGATATTGAAAGCCCGGCATTTAAAGAAAAGTTGGTAGATGCCAATAAAAAATATGTGAAACGCGAAAGCGATGAAATCGATCAATATGTGAAGCATAAAGGTTGGCAAATGGTGACCACAGGAAGCGGCTTAAGATATATGATCACCAAAAAAGGGACAGGGCCAAGTCCGCAAACGGAGCAAAAAGTAAAACTCAATTTTAAAATTAGTTTATTAGATGGCAAGCTCTGTTATTCCTCCGATTCTACTGGTGCATACGAGTTTATTGTGGATAAAAGTGGTGTTGAGACAGGTTTACATGAAGGTGTAAAATATATGCATGTTGGAGATAAAGCAATTTTTATACTTCCTTCTCATTTAGCATACGGCTTGATCGGCGATGAAAAATGTATTCCTGCACGTGCCTCTGTTTTATATGAATTGGAATTGTTATCTATAAAATAAACTATTGAATTACAGGTATTTATATATATTATTTCTAGTTTTTGTTTTGGTCTCTTGCAGTTCTGATTCTGCTTATAAAGGCTATACAAAAACCGATTCGGGATTGTATTATAAATTGCAAATGATCGGAGATGGAAAACGCAAACCATCAATAGGCGATTTCCTTCAGCTTATTATTACTTATAAAACAGAAAAAGATTCAGTGTTTATGGATAGCTATTCCAGCAACGATATGGGAATGGTGATTTTGCCTTTCAACCACTCTTCCTTCGAAGGAAGTTTTGAAGAAGGGCTTAGCACAATGAATGAAGGGGATAGCGTTTCATTTATAGTAGATGCAGCTAATTTATTCACAAGGTTTTTCAAAAGTGATCTGCCGCTATTTTTAAAAAAAGGAAGCAAAGTGACAATGGATGTTAAGCTTCACAGGATCTTAAATAAGGAAGGCTACATTTCTGAACTAAAGCGATACGAATCAATGGTTGAAGATCGTGATATCGAGGAGCAAAGAAAAATTCAGCTATTTTTGGATACAAGTCGTGTTGCTTTTACTTCAATTCAAAACGGGATATTTTATCTGCCAATAAAACAAGGTTCGGGAACCCCTCCTGAAAAGGGGGATAGAATCAAGATTAATTATACAGGATGCTTTTTAAATGGCAAAATATTTGAATCCACCTACGATCGGGGCCAACCATTGGAATATATTTGTGGTGAACAAGGGCAGGTGATCAAAGGACTGGGGTTAGCAATAAATTTAATGAATGAAGGTGCAAAAGCGAAATTTATTATACCTTCGCACCTTGCTTATGGAGAGGAAGGTTCTTCAACCGGAATTATCCCACCTTATACAAGTGTTATTTACGAAATAGAATTACTTAATTTAACCAAAAAATAATAATTTAAAATGAAAATTTCTTTCTCAAAAACAATGTTAGCAATTGCTATAGGTGTTGTTGCAACATTCTCAGCGTGTAAAAATTCTCCTTATCCAGGTTACGAGCTAGATGAAAACAATGGAATGTATTCAAAGTTTTATACTCAAAATAAAACAGGAGTAAAACCTGTTGAAGGGGATGTTGTTCGTCTCTCTTTGGTTGTAAAAACTTCTACTGATTCTGTATTAACAGATTCTAAAGACCCTAAATTTAATCGCTCAGGATCAACATATTTTGAATTCCCTTTAATGAAACCTGAATTTAAAGGTAGTCTTGAAGAGGCCTTAACATCAATGTTTGTTGGAGACAGCGCAAGTTTTTTGATCAGCGTAGATTCTATGTACAAATCAAAAGACGTTCCTCCATTCTTGAAAAAAGGAACAGTATTAAAATTTGAAGTTGCATTGCAAAAAATAACTCCTAAAGCTGAAGCTGACGCCATCAGAAATAAAAAAATGGAAGAGCAAAAAGCGATGATGGAAATGAGTAAAAATGAAGAACCTAAAAATCTGGCAAAATATTTAGAGGATAAAAAGATCAATGTGAAACCAACGGCAAGTGGCCTTTATTACATCGAAACAAAAAAAGGAAATGGAAAAAAACCTAAAGTGGGAGAACTTGTATCTGTAAATTATACCGGTCGCATGCTTGATGGATCAGTTTTTGACACAAGTGATGAAGCTATTGCAAAAGCATCAAATCTTTATGATGAACGAAATCCATATAAACCATACCAATTTCCGTTAGGGCAAAACAAAGTAATCCCGGGTTGGGATGAAGGCCTTATGCTGATGAGTGCCGGTTCAAAAGGGGTGCTAATTATTCCTTCTACTCTTGCTTATGGTGCACAAGGTGGCGGACCAATTCCTCCATTTTCACCTTTGGTATTTGATGTGGAACTTGTTGATATTAGTGCTGCTCCTCCTGCTTCTGAACATAAAATAATTCAAGGACAAAAAGTTAACTAATTAATTTGTTTGAAGAAAAATAAAAACGAGAATTTTGCGAAACGTTAGCCTTCATAAATAAGCTATACGCATTTAAAACGTTTGATTCTGAATGCACTAAAAAATTACAAATTTTACAACATGAAAAAAATAATAACCATCATTTTGACTTTCGCAACTATAGCAGTTAGTGCGCAGGATAAACCAAAAAGTCAAAAAGTTAAAAAACCAAAAACAGTGAAAACATCTTCTGGATTAGAATATACCATTACTGAAAAAGGGAATGGTAAAACACCTCAAAATGGTGATAAAGTAAAAGTACATTATACCGGAAAACTTACAAATGATACAGTTTTTGATTCATCAGTTGGTCGCGGCCAGCCTTTCGAATTTAAATTAGGAGCTGGGCAGGTGATTAAAGGATGGGACGAAGCATTTTTATTATTACAAGTTGGTGATAAGGCAACAATAAAATTCGGACCTGAATTAGGTTACGGTGCGAATGCAAATGGTAAGATCCCCGCAAATTCAACGCTTGTTTTTGATGTTGAATTGATCGATGTTACTGAAGGTACTCGTCCTTTTGATGTGAAAGGAAAAGACACAATAAAAACAGCAAGCGGATTAAAATACATCATAGTAAAAGAAAACAAAAGCGGCGAGAAAGCAGTAGCTGGAACAATTGCCGAATTTCATTATACCGGTTATTTGGCAGATGGTAAAATGTTTGATTCTTCTGTTGATCGAGGACAACCACTTTCAATTAAAGTAGGACAAAAACAATTGTTTCCGGGATGGGATGAAGGACTTGCTTTACTTCGAAATGGTGAAAAAGCAAGAATGATAATTCCTTCTGCATTAGCTTTAGGTGCAGCAGGACATCCTCCGATCATTCCTGCAAATGCAGATTTGATAATGGATATCGAAATGCTGAATGTGAAAGTCTTGGTAGCGCCTCCATTATATGATATTAAAGGCTTAGAGGCAAAAACAACGGCTTCCGGATTAAAATATTATGAAGTAAAAAAATCGGGATCACCTGTAAAAGCTCAAGCCGGGAAAACTGTAAAAGTTCATTATTCCGGATATTTAGCAGATGGAAAGATGTTTGATTCTTCTGTAGAACGTGGTGAACCAATTGAATTTCCTTTAGGACAAGGTCGTGTTATTCCGGGTTGGGACGAAGGTATTGCTTTGATGAGTGTTGGAGATAAATTACGTTTGGTTATTCCATACAACTTGGCATATGGCGAACAAGGTCGTCCTCCAATGATTCCGGAAAAAGCAGAACTTACTTTTGATGTGGAATTGGTTGATGTAAGCGATGCTTCTCAGCATGGAGCTGATGACGGACATAATCATTAAATTATCTTGATATAAAAGTCGAGCGTCCTGCCTTTTGGTGGGACGTTTTTTATTTTATTATTATTACTCCTCTTAGCTCAAAAGCAAAACAGTATATTTGACCCTAATTTTTAATCCGTTTAATGAGCGATAAAAACAGGCATTCTCAACCGTTTATCATGGTACTTACCGTTACCATTGTATTGCTCGTTCTTTCACGATTCAATACACAATTTCCATTTGCCGGTTTCAATACAAAAAAAATTGATCCTCTTTCTGATATCCTTCAAAAAGGCGTTTTTAAAAAGGCTCCCTTAACAAGCCCCGTTATTACCGATTCTATTATCTCGAAAGATAGTACCGAATATGCTTTCCGGCAAATTGACTCGAGCAACATCATTGATTTTGAAAACGATTCAACTTCTGCATTATCCCACTTTTTTCAATCTCTTAATCTTCAAAAAAGAAAAAAACATAAAACAAGGATCGCATATTTCGGTGATTCTATGATAGAAGGAGACCTTATCAGCCAGGATCTTCGGGAATGCATGCAAGAAGTTTTTGGTGGAGATGGCGTTGGTTACCTTCCTGTCACATCTATTGTTTCAGGTTTTCGCACAAGCGTGATCCATTCATTTGCTGGTTGGACAACATATAATTTGCTGGAAAGCCCTCCATCTAACCATTCCCTTGGAATTGCCGGCTATTGTTTTGTTCCAACTACATCTAATTCTATCGATACTAATAACGCTAATGCAGGAAGTTGGGTAAAATATACTGCTGTAAACAAAAAACATTTGAACCGCTTTTATGAAACAAAACTTATTTACGGAAAAAGTGAAGGTGATAACTATGCGATCATAAATGGCAACCGTTATAAATTGGGAGGTACAAATATTGTAAATCAATTGGACATCAATACAGCCTCTCAGCAAGTCAATGCACATTTTCAATGCAAGAGTTCTATTGATATTTATGGCTTTAGCATGGAAAGTGATAGTGGTGTTTTTGTTGATAATTTTTCGTTCCGAGGAAATTCCGGTTTACCGATCCAGAAAGTAAAACAAGCAGTATACTCATCAACAAATGATTGCCTTGATTATGATCTTATCATTTTGGAATATGGCTTAAACGCTGTAAACCCTATTGTTACAGATTTTTCTTGGTATGAGCGCGGAATGGATGTCGTAATCAAACATATTCAGGCAAGTTTTCCGAATGCAAGTATATTGTTGATCAGCGTAGGTGATAAAAGTTACCGCAAGGACGGTGTTTATCAAACCGACCCAAGTGTGCCAATTTTAGTGGAAGCACAAAAGCGTATGGCAAAAGAGAATAAATTAGCATTCTGGAGTTTATATGATGCCATGGGCGGTAATGGTTCTATGGTGCATTGGGTAGAGGGGGATACTGTATTGGCGAACAAGGATTATACACACTTTAATTTTAAAGGTGCCCATAAAGTCGGAAAATTATTATTCAGCAAGATAATCAGTGAATACACCGACTATAATAAAAAACTAAACCAAAAGCTTTTAAATTAATTACATTTTATGGTTATCAAAATACGCTTTAAACTATTTTTATTTCTTGCATCTTGCTTCTTACTTATAGCATCAGTAAATGCGCAAACGATAGATTCTTCAGCATATAAACAATATTCTTTTATTAAAAAAAATATTAATCACATTGAAAATGACAGCACGTCTTTAACATCTTTTTATGAACGTCTTTTTCAATTAGAACAAAGGAAAATATCCCGAGTAAATATTACGCATATCGGTGATTCTCATATCCAAGCGGATATTCTTTCCGGATCAATTCGTCAGAAACTACAGATCAGATTTGGTAATGCCGGTAGGGGGCTGGTTTTTCCATATCGATCTGCAAAAAGCAATGAACCAACTTCTTACAAAACAATTACTAATGTTCCTTGGAATTATAAACGTAATGTGTTTTTTGAAAATCCTTTGCCAATTGGAATAAGCGGTTTTACGATTGAAACTAATGATTCACTTGCTGAAATAAATTTATTGGTAAAAGATCAACCTAAGCTTGGTTACAGCTTTACAAAATTCACTTTGTTTCATGAAAAAGGCTTGAATGATTTTGATATCACCATTTGTGATGACATGAATTGTCAACGAGGAATATTTAAATCAACCGATAAATCAACGAATCCTTTTGTTTCTGAATTAAAATTTGAAAAGCCAATCCGTCAAATCTATATCAGAAATCGTTGCTCTGATACACTAAATCAAAAGACTTCCCGTATTTACGGAATGTTGCTAGAGAATGATTCTGCAGGGGTTTTATACAATATGATTGGTGTAAATGGGGCGGAGTATCGCCATTATGTGATGTCGAAATACTTCACACAACAATTGACATATCTTAATTCCGATCTGATTATTATTTCACTGGGAACAAACGAAGCTTTTTCAATGGGCTTCGATAAGGACTTTTTTTATAGGAGCATCGACACTTTAGTATCAAGTGTTAAATTGACAAATCCAAATGCTTGTATATTAATTACTACACCGGCTGATTCGTACCGTAAATCCAGAAAAGGAAGAGTTAAGAACCCCGATATGAGATTGGCGAAAGAAACAGTTGTCAGTTATTGTTTACAGCACAACATTGCATTTTGGAATCTGTACGATATTATGGGTGGATACGGCTCAATGGGGAAATGGTATGCTATGAAACTAACGGCAAAAGACAGAGTGCATTTTTCCGGAAAAGGGTATCAGATACAAGGCGATCTGTTTTACAATGCCTTGATGGAAGGATTCGAGAAATATAAAAAGAATAAAAATAAATAAAATAAACGTAACTCTTCCTCCCATTTTTGGAGGTTAGAAGTGAATCCATGTTCAACTTTTATTTCGATACCGACAAACTAATCTCACAGTTGACCTACAACTCGAAAGATCCGCTATTATTCAATAGTGGCTTCTTCCTGTTTTTCTTTTGTGTCTTCTTGCTCGGATATCAATTTTTATATAAACGTAAATTATTGCGGGTTGTTTATTTCACACTATTCTCGCTTTACTTTTTTTATAAAGCTTGCGGATTTTATTTCGGATTTATTTTACTTTCTGCAGTTGTTGATTTTAACTTGTCAAATTGGATCTATACAGCAAAAACAAAAGGAAGAAAAAATGCGATCCTTATCTTCAGTATCCTTATTAATTTAGGCTTACTGTTTTATTTTAAATACACCAACTTTTTTATTGAGATTATTAATGATCTCAAAATTGGCAATATCAAGCCATTGAATTTAATATTACCTATTGGAATTTCCTTTTACACCTTCGAGAATCTGAGTTACACAATCGATGTTTATCGTGGAAAATTCAAACCGGTCAGCAGCTTTTTAGATTATTGTTTTTTCCTCTCTTTCTTTCCAAAGTTAGTAATGGGTCCTATTGTAAGAGCTTCGGATTTTATTCCGCAAATAAGAAAAGACATATACATTTCAAAGGAAGATGTTGCAAAGGGCTTGTATCTAATATTGGGAGGATTGTTCAAGAAGGTTGTTATATCTGATTACATCTATGTGAATTATGTTCAATACATTTTTGATGATCCGGCAAGGCATTCCGGCATCGAATGCCTATTGGGTGTTTATGGTTATGCAATGGTTATCTATTGCGACTTTTCCGGCTATTCCGATATGGCAATTGGAATGGCACGGTGGATGGGCTTTACTATAAATGAGAATTTCGATTCCCCTTATCAATCGAGCAGCATTACAGAGTTTTGGCGAAGATGGCATATGTCTTTATCCTCCTGGTTAAAAGATTATCTATACATTTCACTGGGTGGAAACAGAGTAGGGAAATTCCGACAATATGTGAATTTAATGATCACAATGCTTTTGGGAGGTTTATGGCATGGAGCATCGTTTAATTTTATTGTGTGGGGAGGAATGCACGGACTCGCGTTGGCTTTTGATAAAATGAGAATGTCAATTAAATTCCTTAATCCAAAATCCAAAATTTTTAAAATACTTGGCGTGATAATCACTTTCCATTTTGTATGCTTCTGCTGGATATTTTTTAAAGCGAGCTCATTTCATGATGCAGGCGTAATTATTACTCAGATTTTTACAAATTTTAATGCCACTGCCTGGAGGCCTATGTTATCGGCTTATGGAATTGTATTTGCAGTAATACTAACCGGATACATTATTCATTTTCTTCCAAAAGCCTACGAAACAATTTCAGTAAATGTATTATCAAGAATAACATTGGTAGGTCGTATTGCCATTATGCTTATCTTTATCTGGATCATCATTCAGGTAAAACAAGCTGATCAAGTGATGCCTATATATCTGCAGTTTTAAGAACAATTCTCTTTTTCTTATATTTGCATAATGGAATACTTTCAATTGTTTCAAAAGCTAGAGAACGAAAAAATCCGATATCTTATTTGTGGAGGATTAGCGGTGAATATATACGGGATTCCTAGAATGACAGCAGATATTGATATTTTGCTTGATTTTACCGAAGAAAATTTGGAAAAATTTGAAACATCAATAAAGGTGTTAAAATATCAATCAATGATTCCTTTATCCATAAAAACGTTTGTTTCTAAAAAAGAACGTGAAAAAGTCATAAAAGAAAAAAACTTAATTGCATATTCTTATTTTAATAGTTTATCAAATTATATGAATTTAGATGTGCTGATTGATGCGCCTTTTATTTTTGATGATATGTGGAAAGAGAAAGAAGAAAGACCAATTGAAGGAATTTCAGTAAATATAGTTTCTGTAAATCATCTAATTGCTATGAAGCAGTATTCAAATAGAAAGCAAGATATAGACGATGTTGTTTTATTATCTAAACTTCCTAAGAAATGAGCAAATACGAAGTTGTCCCAAAGTTAGAAAATGCCGATAAAGGATTTCATTATACTGTAACAGATGAGCAGATAATTGAACATCAAAAGCGTAGTTTGAAAGATATTTTTGATTGGCTTGAAAAAACAAATAAGTTTGTTTATTCAATTCAAACTCCCGAAGAACGTATAATTGCAAGAAAAATCAAAAATTCTACTCTTTAAACAAGCTGATCAGTTTATGCCGAAATACCTTTAGTTTT
>CANJPX010000076.1 GCA_947476185.1 Bacteroidota bacterium | reverse complement strand
TGAAAATGTTTTTAAATTTTTATCGATAGCATTTTCCATTGCATTAACCCTTGCTTCTAAAGCATCATTATTATTCTTTAATTTTTTGATAGTTGCTTTCAATTCTTCAATCTGGGCAGCTTTTTTATTTAGCTCATTTGTTTTTTCAATCAAGGCCTGAATTGCAACCATATTGATCCCATCAATATCAACAGAAGTAATGGTCGTATCACTTTCACCAAAACCAAATGATTTATAAAAATCCTGAGCCATTGGACCGATGTGACGAATATTCTTTGATTGTGTTTTATAATTCCAGTTAGTAATTGGCATTTCTGCAATTTTTTTTAATATTTCATTTCCATTTACTTTTTCAAAATTTTCTTTCATTCTTCTGTCAGATACAGTTGACCATGCTCCACCTCCAGCTGCCAATGAAACTCCGGAAGTCAAGGTGCTATTCGAATAAAAAATCGTTCCGCCCGAAGCTTTTACCATAAATTGATTATCAGCTGTTGAATTCGTATTGGTTGTAGATGACGACGCATCTGCATAAATAAATGAGCCTGCATGTCCATTCGTAGAAGCATAATACCCAAATGAGGTAGAATTAGTACCACTTGCTAAGTTATGATCACCAATCGCTGTAGAATAACTACCTGTAGCTCCATTGTGATAACCTATAGCAACAGATGCAAAACCATTTGCTGAAGCTCCGCGGCCAATAGCTACAGAAGATTTCCCCAAAGCTGTACTTGCATTTCCTATTGAAACAGAGTTGCTTCCTGATGCAGTACAAGCATAACCTAAAGCTACAGCATTTGAATCTGTTGCATTATCTATCTGCCCCATTGCTATTGAAAAATGGCCCTTAGCCACAGAATTATACCCCGAGGCAAATGAATAATTCCCAATTTGAATATCATCCCAATGAGTAGCCGTTACTGTACCTGCCCTGAAAGCAGCCTTTTTAGGATACCACATCATTCGCGTACCAGCGCCGGATGTCGGAATTGTTCCCGTTCCAAAAGTCCCTTGCTCTATAAATCCATCATTTCCTACAATGTGCAAAGTCGCTATAGGTGTTGATGTTCCAAGACCAATTTTACCTAGTGAAGAAATACGCATTCGTTCTAAATTATTGGTTTTTACAACAAGATCCACAGCATCTGTTGTCCCCAAAAAATTAGCTATTGCTGAAGTACCTGAATTACCAATCAAATGCCAGTCATTTGTTGTATTGGCGCAATTTAAAGCGTATGTAGCAGTATCAGAATAAGTAGAATGGTTCGCATTTACTGAAGATGTTGAATTTGAAGCAAATGAAGAGGAATCTGATGTAAACGCGAAATTTGCAGTATCAGAGGGAGGACAATGCAAAGCATAGTTTGCTGTGTCAGAATAATTTGCATGATTTGCAGTGTATGCAAATAAAGCAGTATCAGAATCATTGTCTTTTTCTGGCAACCAATTCGAGCCATTCCATTTCAATGTTTTTCCTACTAAAACTCCTGAAGTATCCACATCCGTCAAATCATTTAATGAAATAATAGATACTGCTGATGACTTTTGTGAAAACAAAGCATAAGGAACAGATAAAAGCTGGGAATTATCCATTACTATATAACTTGAACCACCAGTGATGTCCATAGCTACCTTTAGGTAATGCGCTGCAGCTCCCCAGTTGATCGAAGAAAAAGCTGGAACAGATCCAGCTCCTGTGCTTGAACCTTGACCAATAATTAATGTGAATAATCCAAATTGATTGGTAGTGACCAAATGTGTTTCTTCCCATTCCAATACTCCGGTAGCAGAACCGGAATAAATCCCGATCTTAATTCCAACTAATTGATTGTTTAATTCAATGTTAGATGCATCACGCGCTACCGCTTGGTAATTAAACCCCTGAGGTACACTTTGTGCACAAATAAAATTTACATGAATGATCATTAGAATCATTGTAGTAATTTTAAGAATATATTTAATTGTTTTTTTCATTTTTCAGAAATCTTTTATTTATGTGATATAAATTGTAGAATCATATCTAACCGTTTATCCAGCGCATCCTGATCATCACTAATGTTTTTTGTTTCCACTTTAAATTTATCCAAATTACTCAATGCTGTGTTCAGTAAATTTACTCTTTTGTAAAGCGCCTGAATAGCCAAAAGGTTTACACCATCAATATCAACCATATTAATCTTCTTTTTTGATTCACCAAGTTTAAAAGCCTTGTAAAAATCTTGAGCCATTGGGCCGATATGCCTAATGCTAGTTGATTGAGATTTATAATTCCAGCTAGTCATCTTGATCTTCGACAATTTCAATAAAATATTTTCGCCATTCTCTTCCCTAAAATTTTCTTTTTTATTCTTGTCCGAAACACTCGCCCAACTTCCACCTCCTGCAAAAAGAGTCACCCCATTTGTACCTATTGAATCTGAATAGAAAATGGTACCCCCTGAAGCTCTTACAACAAATTGATTATCCGCTAATGCTTTTGTAACTATTGGGGAAGATGCATCAGCATAAACAAATGATCCTACTTTTCCATTTGATGATGCGTTATATCCCATAACTATTGTGGATTTTGTGCTTATATTGTTTGCCCCAAAACAAAATGCAGTGCCATAACCGGTAACATTCCGGTATCCAAAAGAAAAACCACCACTAGAAAAACAATGAGACCCAATAGCGAGAGCTCTTGTATAAGTAACAATACAACTATCACCCATTGCTATTGAGCCACCATTAACAATCGGTCCGGTTAAAATACTTGTCGAACAATTGTTTCCAATTGAAATACAGTTTTCGCAAAGCGCCAAACAGGAATTTCCCATTGCAACAGAATAAATTCCCGAAGCTTTAGTATTATAACCTACCGCAAATGAATAATCGCCAATTTGCGAATTATTCCACTCATTACCTGTTACACTTCCAGCCCTAAAAGCGCCGCGAATCGGATACCACATCATATACGTTCCTGTGTTGTATGAAAGAGCAGTATCTCCTACACCAAAATTCCCGGAATGAAGCAATCCGTCAATTCCTCTAATATCAAGCTGAGCTTGAGGATTTGCAAGTCCTATGCCCAATTTGCCATTCGACAACAACCTAAGTCTTTCTGCATTATTTGTTTTAAATACGAAATCGTTATTATCTCGAGTTCCTAATTTATTATTGACTGAACTAGAGACATTGCCTATAATTGACCAATTATAAGGGAGGAAACTAGAGGCATACGTTGCAGTATCGGCATACGTGCTTTGAACAGTAGTTGCCGAATTCTGGCTGAATGAAGAAAATATAGCAGAATCTGAATGATATGCATACAATACTGTATCAACAAAACCACTAGGATGCAAAGCATTTAATGAAGTATCTGAGTTGCTTGCATTTTCGACATTGTAAACAAAAGATACCGTGTCTCTGTCATTATCTTTCATTGGTTTCCAAATAGCACCTGCATTTTTAAGTATGTAACCGTTTTGTATACCCGCAGTATCAACATCTAAAAGATCATTTATAGAAAGTCCCATTGCAGTGTTTGATCTGTTTGAATAGAATGCATAGGGAACGGATAATAATTCGGAAGCTCCCATGTTGATATACGAACTCCCCCCCGAATAATCAATTTGAATTTTAATAAAATGCAATGCTGCCTGCCAATCAATTAATGAGAAAGATGCCAAAGCACCACTTCCGGTTGAAAAACCTTCCCCTATGGCTATTTTAAACAAGCCTAACAAATCAGTTGTTGTCGCATGTGTTTCTTCCCAGTCCAAAATCCCCGATGAAGAAATGTAAACCCCCACTTTAATTTGAATATTCTGAGAGGGAATTATTACACCTGAAGCATTTCTGGCAACAGCTTGATAAGGAATGGCAAACGGAGCATTTTGTGCTTTTATATTTGATAGTATAAAAAATAAAAGCACTATTTTAATGGCTGCAATCTTTTTTAATAAATCCATCTTTATGCCTTAATCAATTTTATTATTTTCATCGGGGTCTTAGTTTCTTTATCAATTATAGTTAATAAATAAACCCCACTCTTAAATTCGCCGGTTTCAATTTGAACCTCATTCTTATTGCAAAATACACAGCTATTTTGAATTGAGATTATCTCTCTTCCTGTTATATCTGTAATTCTTAGCTCAGCATCTTTTGCAAAAAAAGCACTTTCCACAATCAAAACATTAAAAAAAGGATTGGGATAGGCTTTAAAGTCAATATTATATGCTGTTAAATTATGAATTGATAGGGGGAGCAAATCATTAGGTTGTTCGAACCCTTCTGTAAGAATATTTGACGATGCATAGCAAGTTGTAATCCTTAATTCTCCAATATTGGAAGAAAGACTTCCTGATGAACCAACACTATAATTGCCGTATGAACCAATTACTGAAAGGGATATACTTTGAGGATATCCATTTATTTGAATAAAAATAAATATCCCCAAAAAATATATTGATATTCGATTAGACATTAAATTATAAATTTAAACAAATATAAGTAAAAAAAATATTAAAAAAGTAAAAAAGAATTAATGAATATCGTTAGTGAAATTTAAAATTCTCTCTAAGTCGAGTAGTAGGTTTTTCAATAAAAATAAAAAGAAAATAAGACCCAATTAATGTGTAAAACCAGTATAAAAAATACTTTAATATTAAAAAAAAGATATCATCTGAATCAATTATTCCAAATATTTTAAAACTGCCAGGCAATAACAAATCCTGAACTAATGTGTAGTTAATTAAATACATCGAGTAAGATATTATGCTAATAAAAGTAAACATTTTATAAAAAAAACCTTGTCCTTTTTTGATGCTGACTAAAAAAGGGATTAAAAACAAAGCCCCAAATGATTCAATAATAAAAGAAAATACATTATTATAAAAGACATAAGAAGTAAATCCTACTATATATTTTGAAATAAGCAAAATGAAAATGCCTAGAATAAAAAACTCTTTTTTGTACTTAAAAAATATTTTTTTGTTGTATATATATACAAAAGCACCTAACAAACCATACATTAAACTATCTAGTCTAGTAATTACCTGCATGCGGTAAGTAATATTCCAATCCGAAAATATAATGGCAGGGTGTGTAAATGAATGAAAGAACCTATAAGATGTAACAAAAAATATTACAAAAAATGCTGCAAAAAGAATTGACTTTGTAATTTTTAATGAAAAACATTTCGAAAATATCAGAATCAAAACAGGGACAGATAAATAAAACCATTCTTCAACTGAAATACTCCATGCTTCTATAAAAAAACCGGGCTGATTATAATATAGATTTTGAGCAAAAAAATAAAATTTTATGGCCTTTAATAATTTAATCCTTTTCAAAAAAAAGAAGGTTAAACTCAAAAATGTTAATACAAAAAAATAATTTGGCAGCGTTCTGAACCACCTTCTGATCCAAAAATTTAAAACATCCTTTATATTA
The DNA here is from genome assembly GCA_947476185.1 of Bacteroidota bacterium. Lineage (GTDB taxonomy): Bacteria > Bacteroidota > Bacteroidia > 2-12-FULL-35-15 > 2-12-FULL-35-15 > 2-12-FULL-35-15. The sequence continues at coordinate 12,684 of CANJPX010000076.1, read as the reverse complement.
ATATTCTCTTTCTGAAAAAGCTTAATTAAAATCTGCCCAATTAAAAAACCGCTTAATACAAAAAACATTGAAACCCCATCAAATTCTAAAAGATTATAATACTTTTCTTGAATACATGATTTTAAAATAGGATAACCATGGCCGTATACAACAAATAAAATAGCAAACGCTCTTAATATATCCAAACCATAAATTCTATTTGTATTTAACACTTTAAAATCAACCATATTGACTTTTATGATTTTTAATTTTTCGAAAATATATTTGAATTCTTACCTCCCTAATTACACTTATAATTTAATCCACTCTTCAGGTATTAAGTCACGGGTATCTTTTGTATTATCAGTAAACCATTTATTCGGGGTGATTACAACTTTTTTTTCGATTCCACTTAGCCAAGCTGCCCACCAGCCAAATGTACTATTAGGAATGATAAAATGTTTACAAGATGACATTAAGAACAAACAATCTCTATATTTATCCCCGTATAGAGATTCTTCAACGATAGTAAATTGATAATCAATTTTAATATTTTCCTTTACCCAGGATAATTCATCTGAAAAGATAAAAAAATGTGGGTTAATTTCCTTTTTAGATATTGCCTCAATAGCATTATTCAAATAATCTAAACCTACAAATTGAGTAGAATATTTATTAGAGGCGAGTTCTTGTCGTCTAATATTTACACAAACAGAATTAGTGTTTTTTATTTTTTCTAGTATTGTTAATCCTTCAGCATTTAAAGTAGTTTTTATTTTAAAATCATTCCTAATTATCTGCTCTATGTGTTTAAAATATTTTTCACTTTGCCAATAACCATCAATATAAACGTTTCCACTATTTTTTAAAAAATCCTCATAAAAATGGAAATAAGGTTCACAAACAGTTGTATATTTTGAAAAAACATTTTTCACCTTTCTAAATCCTTTTTCTAAAAAACTATTAGTATTATAATTGAACTTTTTGATTTCTTCTTCGGTACAAAGGAAGGGGTCTAGATCAAAAATTGAAAGGTCAAAACTTCTGTATGGCAAATCGTTTGGCAATATTAATGTATCAAAATGAGTTATATCCAGCTTCAATTCACAATTATTTTTTAGTGCCAAACTTCTTCCAGCTGCATATTGAAACATTTGATTGCCTACTCCACCAAACAATTTAACAATAATCATTTTTAAAATATTAAATTAATTTCAAATCATTAATAAAACTTTCATAATAGTTCTCGTTTTTAAGCCCGATAAAATGTTCCGGATTTTTTTCTAAATCAGAAAATGACAAATTTTGTATATCATTAAGTGTGTAGTTCAAATCATTTTCCGAATTTTCTTTTATAATTATTCCTAATCCTTGGTCACAATCCAAAACAAATGCCGTAGTATCTTTTCTAAGCGAACGTAGATTAACAATTACTTTCCATACATCACCGCACCACTCACCTGTCCAACCTATAAGGTTAGCCTGAGCAGCATCTTCCAACGAGTTAGCCGGGTATCCTATTGTGGCAGAAGCTGGTTTGCAATCATGCATTACGATTACACCATTTTTATTCAAATACTTCAAAGAATTTTCTACATCTTTTAGCGTCTGTTCATAAGTATGTAACCCATCAATTAATACCACATCTACCCCTTTCTCTAGTATTTTTTTTTGAGATGCAAAAAAATCATCACTTGTCATTTCATAATAACGATTAAATAAATTATTCGAATTTTTAAACACAGATTTCCTTTTTGCTCCTTTGGGGATTTGAAAAAAAGGATCAACAGCAATTTTCCTAGGTGCATCAATTGACAAAAAACAGCCCCCACTGTGAACCCCTATCTCCAAATAAGTCCTTGCTTTTATTTTATGAATAGCTTTTTGTACTACAATAATTCTATTAAGTGATTTTTCCATTTTAAGTTATAATTATACAGATTAAAAAATATTGATATTTTGAACGTAATTTTTATGAAAGCAATTTAATAAAATAAATTCATTTCAGATAGGAGTTTTTCAGTTGTTAATCCTATTACATAATTTTATAATATCACCACTACATAAATACGGGATTAATGTTCTAACTTTTTCTTCCGGTAAATTCCACCATTCTGTTTTCAGTAACATTCTTATTTCCTTATCAGAAAACCTAAACCTAATATGTTTAGCGGGATTACCTCCTACTATTTCATAAGCCTTAACGTTTTTTGTTACTACTGAATTAGCGGCTATTACGGCCCCTGTACCAATTTCAATTCCTGACAGAATAAAAGAATTCATTCCAATCCACACATCATGTCCGATATTTACATCCCCTTTAGAAACCGGATGCCCCTTGATAGAAAAGCCTTCGGGTCTAAAATGTGCAATCGAATTAAATGGATACGTACTGATCCAATCAGTCCGATGGTTTCCTCCAAGCAATATTGTAACAGATTCAGCAATAGAACAATATTTACCTATTACAAGTTTAGCTCCTTCTCCCCAACTTAAAATTGTTGGGCAACCATAAGTATAATCACCTATATTAAATTTTTCATCTGAAATTATTTTATTAGTAAAAACACTTTTGATTGGAGCAACAGAATTATTTCTTATTGCTTTAAACTTACTCAATAATCGGAATAATTTTTTCATTTAAAATTTCATTTTATCCATTCGTAATTTGAAAATACAACGCCATAATCAAATCCACTTAATCCATCAAATTCTGATCCTAAATCAACAATAGAAAATTCACAAATATCATCTAAATTCTCATATTGCTCTACGCCTCTTCTATATAGAATAGCCTGTATGGAATATATTCCTTTTGTCAACTGTCTTCTATTTACTTTTAATCCAAAAGTCTCAATCATTTCAAGTGTTGTTAGGCATGAAAAAATTTTTCTTTTCAGATTATCTAAAAAACAAATAATAATAGAAGTTTCAGAAAGAAATTTTGAATTCCAAACCAATTTGAAATTAATTAAAAAATCTTCGTCGATTAAAAATTCATTTTTAGGATTTTTTTGTATGTCAGAAAAATAAATATTTTTAAAATATATTTTCTTCTCTTGTTTATCTTCTGAATCGTAAGAGGATTTTAAAGTTGATTGTTTCCCCAAATATCTTCCAATAATTTCATTCGGAATTCCATAACTGTCAACTTTTCCATTCTCAATAAGTAATACATTTGAAGTAAGTCTTTTAATCGCTGAAATATCATGACTCACAAACAAAACTGTTCTACCATGAACAGCAATATCCTTCATCTTTCCTAAACACTTTTTTTGAAACTCAGCATCGCCTACAGCCAATACTTCATCAACAATTAAAATTTCAGGCTCTAAATGCGCAGCAACGGCAAAGCCAAGCCGAACCAACATTCCTGAAGAATATCTTTTTACGGGAGTGTCAATATAATTTGCAACGCCACTAAATTCAACTATTTCTTCGAATTTGCTATTTATTTCAAATTTTGACATTCCCAAAATAGCCCCATTCAAAAAAACATTTTCTCTCCCGGTTAATTCGGGATGAAATCCAGTCCCTATTTCAAGCAAACTTGCAATATGACCTTTTACTTTAATTTCACCTGTAGTTGGTGATGTTACTTGTGAAAGTATTTTTAATAAGGTGGACTTCCCTGCCCCATTTTTCCCTATTATCCCCAATACTTCTCCTTCCTTCACTTCAAAATTGATGTCCTTCAATGCCCAAACTAAATTGCCATTACTTTTTTTTGTGCGGTCATTTTCTTCACCTATTTTTAAATATGGATTCTCCTTACCACGCAATTTGTGCCAAAAAAGATTAAGATCATGAGAAATCGTACCCGTTCCTACTTGTCCTATTCGATATTGCTTCCCAATATTTTCTACTTTAATTACTATGCTCACTTGCTATTATTTTGATTTCAGAAAAAGAAAATTCAACTTTCATTTTAAACAGTATCCATAAAACTTTTTTCGACTTTATTAAACATCAATATTCCAAATAAAAGGATAACTAAAAAGGATATAAAATTATATAGTAAGTGTCCAAAACTAAATACCCCAACTCCAAAGAAACTGAATTTAAAAGTTTCAATTATACTTGTCATTGGATTCAAAAGGATAATCCATTGGTATTTTTCCGGAACGGATGAAAGAGGATAAACTACAGGCGAAGCATACATTAATAGCTGAACACCAAATTGAACTAAAAATTTTAAATCTCTGTATTTTGTGGTAAGGGATGATATAATTATGCCTAATGCTAAACCGTGTCCTGCCATTAAAATTATTAAAATAGGCAATAAAATAATCGTTGAATGTATCTGAATATCTACTCCTTTAAAATAGAAATAAATCCAAAAACCAAGAAACAAAACAAATTGTATTAGCCATCTAATTAAATTTGACAAAACGACTGACAATGGAACTATTAAACGGGGAAAATATACTTTACCAAAAATATTGGAATTAGCGGTAAATGTATCTGATGTTTTTGTCAAACATTCAGCATAATAGTTCCAAAGAACAATACCTGAAAGATAAAATAAAACAGGTGGAATACCATCAGTTGAAATCTTAGCGATATTACCAAAAATAATAAGAAAAGTAACAGTTGTTAATATTGGCTGTATGAGGAACCAAAGCGGTCCCAAAATAGTTTGTTTATAAGTAGCAACGAAATCACGCTTCACAAACAGCAATAACAAATCTCTGTATCTCCAAAAAGCTTTAAAATCAATATTTAATAAGGATTGTTTGGGTCTAATGATCAAATCATACTCCTTTTTTTTTACTTTACCGCTCATTAAAATTTGATGCTAATTAATTGTGTTAAATTTAAATATTCATAAATAATAATTAAAAAAGATTTTTTTCTAAATTAACCTTAGGCCTTTTTGCTTTTCGCTCCGTAACCATAGCCATAAGAGCTTCCATAACCATAACCATAACCATAATTATAGTAAAAACTTGAACGCTTGCGTTTTACCCCATTTAAAATAAATCCGAAGTTTTTTAATTTGTTTTTTTCGACAATCTCTTGCGCAGCAGCAATTACTTGTTTGCTTGCATATTTAGCATTCAAAACAAATATGGAGATGTCAACATTTTTCATGATTACTAATGCATCTGTTATTAGACCAATCGGAGCTGTATCGATGATCACATAATCAAAATGGCTTCTACCATAGTTAAAAATTTCATTTAAATGATCACTTAAAATAATTTCAGAAGCATTTGGAGGTGTTGGACCAGAAAGGATTACCGACAAATTTTCAATTGCTGTGGGTAAAATTGCCGAAGGGATATCCGTCTTACCAATTAATATCGTGCTAATCCCTATATCCGAAGACATATTCAGGGCTTTTTGAACTTTCGGTTTGTGAAGATCCAATTCCAAAACCAACACTTTTTTACCTGCCCGGGCTAAAATAGCCGCAAGGTTTACTGAACAAAACGTTTTCCCTTCCCCCGGATTATAAGAAGTAATAAGGATTACTTTCGAATCAGCATCGCTCGCCATGTATTGAAGACTTGTTCGTATGCCTCTAAAACTTTCAGTAATTGATGCTTTAGGGTCTTTGTCGACAATAATATAATTCTCCTTGGCTTCCTCAGAAAACATAAGTTCTCCTAAAATTGGCAATGCCGTTAATCGTTTTAATTCATTTATATTTTCAATTTTATGAAAAAATGCAGCTCTGATAAATGCAATCACAAAACCCAAAACAGCAGCAATGATCATGAAAAAATACATTATTTTACGCTTATCCGGTCTGACAATGCCAATAGAATGTGCTGTTTCAATTACACTTGTTTGAGGTAAAATACCTGAACGAGCGATTATAGTACCTACCCTTTTTTCTAATAAATACTCATACATTTTCTCATTCACATCAACTTTCCTTTGTATCGTCAAAAGGTCTTTTTGTGTTTTTGGTATTCCTTTAATAGAACCCGTGATACTTTGTATCTGTTTTTCATAATCGCTTATGCGAATTTCTAAGCCCTTTTTAGAATTTACTATATACGTTAAAATATTTTTCCGAAGCAATTCAATGTTTTGATCCAATTCATTGATATTTCTGTTTTTTTCTGTTGAACCAAACAATCTTTGATTTCGGTCCATTTGCATTGCATAGATATTCTTCAATGCTGTTTGCATGTATTCATCTCCATGCTCAATATAAAAGGAAGGTGGCAATAACTTTTTATCTACTTTATCCGATAATGTCACAATGTATTCTTCCAAGGCTGAAAGGGATTGAATATATAAATTAACATCCCTTTTCTTACTGTCATAATCCATTAATTTACTAAAATAATCTCCTTCTTCCTTATCCAAATCGAGAATCGACTTATTGGATTTATAATGTTCCAATTCGTCTTCCAGGGAATTCAAAATATTTGTAATTTCAACTAACTGTTTATCAATATTCGCTAATGTATTTTCGTTAATAATTATTTGCGATTGTGACGTATATTCAATATATACTTTTGACAACGTGTCAATGAATGAAACCGATCTTTCCGGAATCTCATCCTCGAGAGAAAGCTCTAAAACACTTGTGTTTTCAACACTTTCTACTGTTAATGCATTTTTAAATTTATTTATCAAATTTTCAATAGGGTGTATCTGAAACAAATAATCCATTTCATCCAAACTTGCAATCGTTTTATCGTTAATAATAGTATTACTCTTTTTAACAGTAATTATAAAATCAACATCAACAATTTTTTTATCAAAAGGAAAAACCTTAACGACCTCCTTATTGCTCTTCTTATAGGTAATTTGGAACTGCTTATTCCCTATAATTTTAAATTTTATTTTTTGCTCATATAATTCAGCATTCAAACTACTTACAATTACCTCAAAAGGCATTGCCTGATATACTTCCTTCGTTTTAAGTCTTCCAACAATAAAATAGGACACGTCTAATTTTAGTTTAGAAAGCACCTTTTCAATCAGATCATTTGATGTAATAACCCGTATCTGATTGTCATTATCCTGATACGGTTGATAAAATCCTAAGCCCTTGTACATCTGATTTTGATAATCGTAGGTCTGGTCATCGGATTTTAATAAGATCTGCGACTTTACTGCATAAACATCAGCGAGCTTATAAGTATAGAAATAAGAAAAGAGACTTGCTAAAAAAACTAACAAAACAATAATGTACCAATTTTTTGAAAAAATCTTTAAAATTGATCTTAAATCATCTAGTTCTATGATACTTGTTTTTTTTTTATTAGGCATATTTATTTGAAATCAAACACAAATATAGGAAAAACATCATAAAACAGACTTTTTTTTAGAATTCCAGTTTTTGGGAAATAATATTAATGGATTATTATTTTAAAGTCATTTACTATTTATTATTTCAAATATGTTTTTTATGTCCATAATAATTCCTACATTTGAAGAACAATTGTTGTATCAATTCTATCAAATTTTGCTTATCTATTGCAAACAGTGATTGATTGATTGATTGGTTAATTAATATAATAAACAACACAAAGATGAAAAAACTATTTTTCAGTTTTATATTCGCTTGGACTCTGTCTTCCACAGTTTTAGCCACAACATACACTTCAGCCGGAGTCGGGCCTGCTGCATGGAATGTTGCTACATCCTGGAGTCCAAACGGAATTCCTACTTTATCTGATGATGTTATTATTGCTGTAGGTCACACCATTACGATTAATACGCTGCAGTCTTGCGCAAATTTAACTGTTAATGGAACCTTATTGGGAACTTCTGGATTAAATCTCCGAATATATGGCAACTATATTCTTAACGGAACAGAAGCTGGGAACGGTGCAATATCATTTTTCGCTACCGGAGGCACAATTTCAGGAACAGGACCAAGATCTATTACTATTTCTTACACGTTTGCTGGAAACTCTACCAGAACAATTGTTGCCGGCGCTATTATCACAAAAACGGGAGCAACGGCTATTGCAACCAACGCAATCGTAACGAATTTAGGAACTGTTACATTAGGTGTCGTTAACACTGTTGCAGGTGCTACCTTTATAAACAGTACAAATGCTTCATTAACAATAAAGAATGCTGGGTTTATGTCTGGAAGAACATTTACCGCAATAGCATCCGGAAATACAGTTACTGTTCAATATACAACAGGCGCTGTTCCACTAACCACTTCCGGCTACTATAACCTTAAAATAGCAGGAACAGTTTCAGGCACAAAAACATTAGCTGCCAATACCATCGTAGCTAAAAACTTAACCATCAATTCCAACAATACGTTAAACTCTAACAATTTTGATCTTTCAGTTGGTGGAAACTGGCTTAACAATGGAACATTCACTGCAAGTGCAGGAAAAACAGTTACTTTCAATGGAACGACTGCCCAAACAGTATCCAACACATTAGGAACAACAACCTTTAAAGGCATAGCCGTAAATAATAATGCGGGGGTTACGCTTACCTCCGGTACTTATAAATTGGACGAAGTATTAACGGTTACCAGTGGTACATTTAATACAGGGGGCAGAACCTTTACCATGACTTCTACTGCCACTCAGACAGCCCGCATCGCACCAATTTTAGGTTCCGGTGCTATTGCCGGCAACTTTATCATTCAACGATATATTACAACAAGAGATACCTCTTATGTAGATTTTTCTTCACCTGTACAAACTTCTATTTTTGCAGATTGGGCGAATGAATTGGTATTGGTCAATTATGATGAATCCCCTCCTTCTTCTGTAGCATCTGCTGGTACTTATGATGAAGCTTCAGGTGTTTATGTTCCTGTTACAAGCGCAGGAACATTTCTTACTCCCGGACAAGGATTTGAAGTTTTCCTTTCTGCTGCATCCTATGCTAACTTTCCTGCAACAACAATGAATACAATTGGAGTTCCCAATCAAGGCGATTTTGATCTCAGTTTATCTATTTCAAATACAAATGCAGATCCTTTAATTGCCGGATGGAATCTAGTTGGAAACCCTTATGCTTCAAGTATTTCATGGACGTCCATTTATAATGATCCGGGAACATATGGTTTATATGATTATATTGAAATGTATGACTGGACAATTGGAGATTGGCATGGTTATACCTCAGCATCGGGAATAGAAATCGGTGCAACGCAAGGCTTTTGGGTATATGGCTTGCCGGGTAATGTCCCTGTTGGTTTGTATATTCCTGAATCATCGAAAACGACTTCCTCAAACAGCACCATAAAATCGGTTACTAAACCTAATTATTTTAGCCTTAAATTTGGAAGTGCGTCCTCCTACCTGGCTCATACTTTTAAGGTTTCAGCGAATGACATTGCCAGTGATGGATTAGACAATAAAGACTTTCCTTTCAGAGCTAGTCCAAATACATCTACTCCTCAAATGTATTCTATAGTTGACGGAAAAAAGATCAATATCAATAATTTTAACTCTTCAAACGAGAACTACTCGATTCCTTTAAAAACAAAAGTAAATGAATCTGGTAACTACGTTATTGAGGCTTCAGGCTTTGAATTTGTTTCTGATTATACATGTATAAAACTTCAGGATAATCTTACCGGTAAATTAATTGACCTGAATGCTGAAAACAAATATGCAGTGGCAATCAATTCAACTGACAATGCTGACCGCTTTACACTATTATTTAGCAAGGATGGTAACTGCAGATCTTTTGCTTCTGCAAATTCAAGCCCTTCTTCTGATTTTGGAAATCAAGTTGAAATATTACCAAGTGCTCAAGGGAATATTATTAACTTTAATCTGGCTGAAACAACCAGTACGAAGGTTTCAATTGTAAATGTATTGGGTCAAACAATTGTTGAACCTGTTTCAATGGATGCAAATACACAATCATTAAACATTTCCTTGCCTGCAAATTTTAGTGGAATGTATTTTATTAAGATAGAATCGGCTAAAGGCACTATTACTAAAAAGTTTGTAAGAAAATAAATATTAAATTACTGCATTAAAAATTACTTTTTATGACTAAAAAAATTGTTAAGACAGCATTTGTTCTCTCCTTCATTTTATCACCTTCTTTCATTTCCACGACCTTTGCGGTTGGTATGGGAGGCATGGGCGGTATGGGTATGGGAATACCTTGTGGCGGTCCTTTCCCTCCCTGTCCTATCCCTCTGGATAGTGGTTTAATACTTCTGCTTTTGGCCGGAGCCATTTTTGGTAGCTATAAAATATACAACTCATTAAAAAAGAATCCCGCTTAACCGGGATTTTTTTATTTAACATTCTTCATGAATTTTTCTTTCCTCAGAAATCCGGTTGTCCGCTTTCTTATCTCTGTTTTTACTTTATACATTATATGGTATTTTGTCTATAAATTATGGATACAACCCGGCCAAAAACTTGATCTGTTTGTTATTGATCTAACTATCTCCATCAGTAAATGGATCCTAGAGTTCCTAGGCTATACCGTTTACACCGGCGCTGACCGATTAATTGGTGTTGACGGAGCATCCGGACTTTGGATTGGAGATAATTGCAATGGGATAGCCTTATTCGCATTGTTTGCCTGGTTTATTATCGCTTATAATGGAAAAATCAAATACAAACTGATCTTTATCCCAATAGGTATTATCTCCATACAACTCTTAAATGTACTCAGGGTCATTATTTTGGCAATATTAGATACTTATTCCAGAGCATGGACAGAATTTAACCACACCTATACCTTTACCATTGTCATTTATGGGTTCATTTTTTTCCTATGGATGATATGGGTAAATCGGTTTTCTGAGAAATAAAAACACGTATCGCCAATGACCTTGTATTTTCCACCAAAGATTACACAGATTTTCACAGAATAGATATTTTTTAGAAGATGCAAAAAATCATGCATCTCTTAAATAAAATATTCAGGAAAATACCATAAGTGTTTACCAATAACCAGCTTCTTTTTATCGTGGATTTCCGCATATAATTAAAAAAACGCTTTCTGATCGAAAGCGTTTTTTTTAATTAAACAGGTTGACTTTTCAACAAAAACCAGAAAATAAATCCGTGTAAATCAGTGTAATCTGTGGTGAATCACCTACTTATAAAATTTCTTCACTATAGTTCCTTTTTCAGAACTGATCTTTAATAAATATACCCCCGAAAAACCGGCAGGCAATACCACTTTTTCTGATTGTGTATTTCCAACAACGTTTATTGCAGAAATAATATCTTGTCCTAACATATTCATTACTTCAATAACAACGGGTGTGCTTTCAGCAAAACTGAAATTAACCAGATTCCCTTCTGTAGTTGTGGTAACATTCACTTCGTTTTCAAAGTCTGTTACAATTTTTGATGACATTAAAGTATTGGAACAAAAATTATTCTTGCTCAAATGAACGATAAATCGATCAGGACTATCAGTTGTTTTGGAGTTAAATGAATAGGCATTTTCCTTTTTAAGATTGATCATTTTATGAGATAATTTATCCTCCAAAATAACACACGTATATTCAGAGATAAAATCAAACCCTGCTGCCTCCATTTTATAATTCCCCTCCACTCCAACTTCTGATTTTAATTGAATAGCATAACTATCATTATTTGAATTAAAAGAATTTACATTTGATTTTTTACCCTCAATAATAGTATAAAGTGCCGGTGTTGCTTTATTTGGGCTATATCTAAAGGGCAGGTCATTGTTATCCAAACCGTCCAAAGAATTAGAATTTGCAGCTATTTTAAATGTATGCGCCAAATTTCCCTCTTCATTCGACATCTTTAATGTGAAATAGTCCTCCAATAGTGAAGCTGTTTTTATTGTACTGTTGGATGTCGTTGTTTTTGATGTTTCAGGAACGATCAATGAAAGCGTTGTTGCTCCCGGCAATCCATACACCCAAAAACCTTGTGCTGATCCTATTTCAATTGCAGAAGCTGAAGTGTATCCATGCCAGTCAGCAATAGTGTAATCATACATTTCTATATAATCGTATAATCCGCTAGCGGCACTTCCTGATGCTGCATAGATACTTGCCCAGGAAACATTAGAGGCAAAAGGATTTCCAACCAGATTCCAACCCTGAACATTATTGGAGATCAAAGTGCTTAAATTTTTATTTCCTTGATTAGGAACTCCTATTGCATCCATTGTTGTGTTTGGCAGACTGGCATAACTATAGTCACCGGCAAGAAACACTTCATATCCTTTTCCAGGTATCAATGGTGCAGCAGCACTTGTTATTGCAACATAGGCATCTCCGGTTTCATCATACGTGTATGCTGAGGCTAATGAAGCTGGAGGGGCGTGTGTATAACTTATCGCCGGCAATTCCGTATCCCAATCATTTATTGTTGAAACCTGAACAGTTGATGACAGATCAGCATAAGTAGCATTTCTGGAAGAAAGGTAACGCTGAATAATAAAATTACCACTCAAAGAAGCAGAAGCTGCAACCTGACCAATGCGTGCAGTTTTTGAGGAAGAAGATTGCATTGTAAAACTTTGGCCATTTGTATTAAAGTTCCCACTCAAAGGATTTATTACTGAATTTAATAAATACGTTCCACTTGTTAATTTTACTCCACCACTCGTATTGTTTATATCTACTTGATTAAAGGTGGTGCTTCCTGTCCCTGATAAGGTTTGAGCCACTGCCCCATTAAATAGTACAGCCCCATTTTGAGCAACAAATGTTCCATATTTACCCAATCTTTATTAATAGTAATGGAATAATTGGTAGCTGAAACATCTAAATTACTTGTTATCGTGAGATTGGTTTGA
>CANJPX010000075.1 GCA_947476185.1 Bacteroidota bacterium | reverse complement strand
ATAAAAACAACCTCAGAAGAAGTGAATAAATTATGATGCATTCGAGTTACAATTGCAAACAAAATAAATGTAAAAAAGCAAAACAAGCCTAAGCCATTCGGATTACCTAAGATTCCTTGATATCTGGCACCAACCGGATAAACTATATTACGACTAATAAAAATCATTATTAAACTTATTAAAAGTATCGTTACGAGGAAAAATATAATATTACGAAGCATTTCGGGTCCTTTATCTCTATATAGTTTTGTAAAATAATTAGGAACAATTAAATATAGAAGAAAATAAGAAAGGGTTTTCTGAATACTAACAGCAATAGTTTCAGAGTAAAACAGACAATAAACAGAAATTAAAAAAAATGGCATGTATAATTTATAAATAGTATTGAAAGGCAAAAATTCTTTTCTATCAAAAATAAAAAACACTGCTAAGGCTGATATATAGATATTTTTAACAGATTTCGCAAATAATAAATTAGGCTCGTAACTATCTGATAGAATTAGAATAAGAATAAAGCCAATGAACATTTCCTCATACATCCCTTTCTGTTTCATTAAAATAAGTAAAACTGGCAATACACCGTAAATTAAAGGTCCACCATACATACCAATCACTAGCCAAAAGACTAAAATGGCATACAATTGCATATTTTCTTGATAATAATCTCTCACATTATTTAATTTTCACACATAAATATACATCTAAAAAAATCATCTTACTTACTTACTTACTTACTTACTTACTTACTTACTTACTTACTTACTTACTTACTTCTTGATACTAATTTTGTCAGGACCTTCCAATTGAAAAAACTCATTTATTTGACTAGCCTGAATTTCAGGTCGCTTTATCGCAAAATTTCGCATTGTCTCAATATTTGATAACCACGTATCACATGATCCGATTACCCGCCAGCGGTCAATGTGCTCCTGCATTTCAGGAGCAAGCGTTTTTTGCATTTTGTCAATTTTTGCTAGTACGGTTGGGCTATCAAAACTTTCATTTAAATGAAATTGAAATCGATGAATAAAAAACGACAAGAAGTTCTTATTCTTGATCAATGAACTGAATAAGATACCCACACTACCCGTTTTTTTCGCTTTATCAAGCAAATTATTATTCGGTGTGCTCAACACATTATAACCAAACCCCCAATCTGTATCATAAAGCATCCAGCGCCAACGTCCATCGCGTATCGAATCATTTCCAAGAGGTTTATCCGTTTTATAACGCCAAAATTTTACATTGTTATTTGGCCAATCACTGTTACAAAAGTATATATTGGCAATTAAAAAATCTGAAAAACTTTCCAAGTCAATTTTAGACTTGATGAATTCATAATTTTTGGCATCTGCCAAATCATTGTGTTTTACGAAATCCAAGATCTCTTTAAAATCATTTTCATCTCCTTTTTGTCCATAAGACAAACTTCCTGCTAATTCTAATATCGTAATACTATCAGCGGGAATATGGTATTTATTAACTAGATAATTCTCATCAAATCGTTCCCTGATATTATGGATGCCCCAATATTCACCATTAATAAAAACAATGGAGGGGCGATAATCCTGAATATCTAAACGAGCATTTTTCATTAAATCTTGCATAAATGCATCCCGAAACATTGTTTTATCCCAATCATTTCCTGAGTTTCGCAAAATGAATGAACTGAAGATTTTTACAGGATTTGAAGGAAATAATGCATAATTTATTGACCCCTGCCCATACTTTTCTCTAAAACAAACCCGTAACGATTTTTGTGCAAATCCGCGTGTTGCATTTCCATTAATTCTGATGCCTACAGTTGATTTAAAGCCCAATTTACCATCCGGTTCATAAAATTCAATATATGCCTTGCGTTCTGCATCTTCGCCCCTCAGGAGATAATTAGAAGGGTACTCCCACCATGGCAGATCTAAAGGGATGTTTTTTCTGATGTAATTGTCTTTATCAGTATAACTTTTACCCAGAACATAAATCCCTTTATTGTATCCAAAAAAATCTTTTTCATCAACAGTGATTGCAATAACAGGCAAGGAATACCTTTCAGTACCTTTTTTATCGACAAAAAAAGACCTGACCAATTCATTGCTTTTGTTATTATTTTCATCCACACAGATCGCACGAAGAACAGTTCCTTTAAAAACATTGTCAATAGGCGGTTTCCATCTAGGTGATGAAGGGGTCTCAGAAAGAACATTTCTTTCAGAAGTTCTGTCTTTTATGATAATTGACTTGCTATAAAGTGCTGATAAAAGGGAAGGTTCCGAACCGTCTATAGTATAATAAATTTTAATGTCAGGATTGGAGCAGGTTAAAATAATATTAAAAGCGTCTTTGTAAAAACCTCCTGCAGAAGAACAATCCGGAGAGTTTAATTTTTTAGATAGCGTAAGATAAGGGGTGTATTTTTTTATATTTCCTGAAAACTTCAAACTAAACAAAAAGGAAATAATAATAGTAGCAAAAAAAAGAGCAATGATAGCCTTTAATTTAAAAGATACTTTTTTATTTGCTTTTTGAACAGGTTTCATTTTATTGGTCTCATGCGTTTTTGAAACTATGCAATTAGTGGAAGACTTTTTCAGTTTCTAAAAATGTTTTCGTTGCTGACGTCATTGCGAGGAACGAAGCAATCTCAGCGAAAAAGCATTGTTTATAGATTGCTTCGTTCCTCGCAATGACGCGTTAATTTATCATTTGTTAGAAAGAATTTCATTCTTTCATTACCCCAACCTATGCAATACAATGCATAGTGGTTGAGTTGCTTAAAACAAAACACGCTCTATTCCTTGCAAATATTTTGAATTTTTTGTCATAGCAAATGGAAATTTGTTGCCAATCTCTTTGGCTTCATTTTCTAATTGAGAATCATATTTCAGCTCTAACACAACTGCCTTGTGATCCTTTACCATATTCAAAAACGTATTACCAAAATAAGAAATGCGGTAATAGGTCAAATCCTTATCAATTGTAATTCGAAATTGCTTGTCGGCCGAAATAAAATATTTACGTAAATAGGTATTAAGCAAAACAGGCTGCAAAGAAACCATCAGATCTCGAATATTCCCTGGGACAGAATCTATAGCTAAGGCCTGTAAAATTTGTTGTTTCGAAAAATGTTCATTTAATGAAAAGGAAGCCAGAGAATAAAAATTCTTTTTCCCTAATAATCCCTTTTTAATTTTAAATTCGAGCGTTGAATGATCAATTTTCCCAAACAAATTGCCATACCACCGAATTCGGGCTTTCGTTCGCTCCGTATCTCCTTCAATATTTCCATAATAACTCTCAAAACCAGCTGAATCAAAATATATATTATTGATCTGTCGCTGAGTATATATTTCAGAAAAGCAAGCCGGATGGTACTTCAAAAGATGTTCTACTTCTAAAAAAGAATAATCAGAAATTAAAAATTTACGTTCATAACGCAACGCTTCTGATTGATTAAAATTCAACTGAGACATTTAGATATCACGTGTATTGTCCATAAAAGTTACAGAAACAGAAGAGTGAAGATCTTTTAATGCCTTTTTTGTCTGCTCTAATTGCTCCAGATCTTCAAATTCAACATAAAAAGAGGCCTCCATAGCTGAAGCACTCTCATCACTTCTTTTTAATTTTATTGCTGAACAATATTTTTTCAATTCCTTGACTATATTCGTTATATCTACTGATCCGGGAGAAGTGCTTGTTATGGTAAGATACAGATTTTGAGCTTCCATGTCTTTTTGAAAACGATTATTGAACCAGATCGCTGCCACAAAACCAAGAAAAGCGATCATTGTAAGAATTGTCAAACCTGCCCCACAGCCCAGACCTATTGAAATGGTTAAGAACAAATAGGTCAATTCCTCAGGTTCCTTGATAGCAGACCTAAAACGAACAATTGACAATGCACCTACCAAACCTAAGGATAATGCCAAGGAAGATTTAACGACCGAAATTATAAACATTGTTGTAATGGCCAGCACCAAAAAATTACGGGCGAATGCTTTGCGGTTTGACAAAGAATTACCGTATTTTACATACACTCTCCCTAGCAAAAAGGAAAGTGTTGCGCAAATAATAAAACTGAAAATAAAATTTGGAATTGCCTTAGGTGAAAAACCGGAAAGGTTATCTGCTAAAAAAGCTTTTAGTTCATTCATATAAAACTCTGAATTATTAAAATTAGAGTCCTAAGTTAAGCATTTTTAGAATATATGATAGAATTCTATCAGCCTGATTATAAAAAGTCAAAATTCAAAAAAAAACATTTAAAATCAAATCTATTTAATTATCACAATGTATTGAACTACAAACATTTTTTTTAATAAACCAAATGTTAATATATTCAATATTTTTGATTTCAGGTCCATACTCCCCCGTTTAAAATATGTGTCTTTGATCATATAGCCAGTAGTTTCAGCGAGGTGTTGGATTGTTTTTAAAGTAAAAAATCTGATATGCGTCTTATCTAAAAGTCCGCCTTCATCATATAAGAACTTATCTCTAAGTAATTTATTTACAACATATATATTTCCAGCATTTGGAATGCTCAAGACAATTACACCATCAGGACTTAGCCAATCTCTTAAAAAATTAAGAAGCCCCCAGGGGTCATACAAATGCTCAATCACATCTAAGATTAAGATCAGATCATACTTTTTTTTATCCAGATTCTGGAATTTTTTCTCATTGATCATTGTTTCGACATTAACAGAAACGACATAATCAAGCCTTTCCTTTGCAATTTTTGCTGCGGCATCCATTAATTCTACTCCGGAATAATGCCCGACTTTAAAATTCTGCCTGATTGCAGCTCCTGTTGCTCCTGTACCACAACCAATATCCAAAACATTATCAAATGATTTCCCTTGAGGATAATACATTTTTAATCTTTCAACGACATCACGTCTTGGAAGATCAAAATAATCCATCGGTTTTTCATCCTCATAAAATTTCTCGATTTCCATAATTTTTTTTTTAGTTTACTAATCTGCTGGTATTATTTACGAATATAGAAGTTTTAAAGTAAATTTTAACTTAAAGTAAATCAGAATTTTTGCTAATCTGTTTTTTATTCCAATCATCCTTTGGCTGCCCCATTTTTTATGATACAACGCTTTGTCTTTATTAAGTTTTTCCATAGTTGTAAATTCGTTTTTCACCTTGCCAGAGTATACATGAGAAAAGTTAGCATTTGTTACCAAAGCATGCAAAACATGATGTTTCCTGAGGCACATTGAAAAATCATAGTCCTGGTAATAAAAGTCAAACGCTTCATCAAACAAACCTGTTTTTTCAAATACTTTTCGCTCTAATAGTAAACAGGCAGCAAAAAACTCCCATCCTACTTCATATCCAAGGTAATAATCCTTCTCAAAAAATTTATTTTTTAGCGTTTTATAATCAGGATCTTTAGGAGAAAAAGATTGAATATCAGGTCTTATTTTTTTTATTCTCAATATTTCAGAAAGCCAGCCCTTCTTAAAAACAAGATCGTTATTGCATAAACAAATCATAGCATTTTTTGATTTGCTAATTCCTATATTCAAAAATTTATTGTAATTAAATTTAGCTTCAGGTATTATGATCTGAACAGGATAGGTATAAATAAAATTTGTTTTGAAAAATTCTTGATTACTTTCCATCACCAAAACATTAAAAGAATGTTCAGTTTCCGAGTCTATTAATGAAGAGATACAATTTGAATTCATCACAAATGTCTCTTCAGAAGAACAAAAAGAAAGTATTATAACATCTATTTCCATTTTTATTTTCTTATTATCGAAACATAATTTAGTAATTAATAAGTCTTTGGGCTATTCATAAAAAAAAGAATTACACCCAACTTTCCAATTAGACGGATGTAAAGATTCTGACAAATAGTATTGTAAGAAAAAAAGATTATCTGTTCAATAGGATGAATAATAACGACAAATTCAGCTATGAATCTAATTCCGTTCAAATTTGGACTATATATATTAGGACTCATGCTATGTTAATTATTTTTTAGGACTCAATAACATATCCAAGTATTCTTTTCTTACACCAGACCACTTATAGGATTCATTAAAAATACGTTTATTTAGCTTTGATTTGCTTAAAATCCATTCCGGATCATTGGCACATTCTAACAATTTCAAGTACAATTCATTCTCTTTTTCCATATCGATACAACAATCGGGTTGCTTGATGATCCATCGAAACAGTTCCCGGTCATGAAGTAAAACCGGCAATGCTGATTGCATCGCTTCCAAGGTAACAATCCCAAATCCTTCCTGTGTAGAAGCCAAAACAAAGATATCTGCCAAGGCATATACTTTTGATATTTCCTCCCTTGGTATAAATAATTGAATGAAGCGATTGCCCATTTTTTCTTTTCCTAAATTCAAAACAATCTCTCCTTCCTTTCCTTTGGCCGAACCACACACTACCAAAGACCATTCGTCTGACAACTTTGAAACTTCATTGATCAAGTAATCCATTCTTTTGTGCCCCCTATTAATAGCACCCACACTTAATATTACTTTTGGAGTAATAATCCCGAATTGTTTTTTTAATTCATTTTTATCATACGGAGGCAATTGGTCATCTTTCAAAAAATGTGGCAACAAGATAACTTCTTTGTTTAACTTGTTTTCAGCCACATACGCTTTCATTGCGCTGTAATTTTCAATACTCACTTCATGAAAAACATCTGCATTATTTATATTGTCAAAGGGCTGATTCCAAACACCATGTGTAAATACAATCTTTGGTTTACCGGGTAGCAGCCATCTGAACTTATAAATAGTTTTTGCAGCCATTGGTTCAATTAAAGCAATGGTTACAAATTTTTTTCTGAATAAAAAACAATGTCCGATAAAACGAAGAGCGAAAAACAAATATTCCCAATAGAGCAGGTCGCCTCTAAACTTCGCTAAATACTGACAAAGAAAATCACTGCGATAAGGAACTTTTAAAACAACTTCGTTCTTCTTTTTCTCTCCTTCCCTTTTAAAAAGTATAAATTCGGTATCTGTTATACTTTCCTGAGCCAAACAATCGAACAATGTTCTGCAATGTGTTTCATAGCCCCTAAGCACATTATCCAACCCTGAACAAAGTATTGCAATTTTTTTTGACATTTTACATAAATAATTACGGGGAAGAAATTATACTATTTTGATACAAATCTTCCTAATTTTCATAAAAATACGAATAAAAATAAAAGGGGAGCGCGCAGAAAATAAGATGTATGTCTTTTTAAATTGAGAAACGTTGCTGATGTTTCCAATATTATTTAATGAATCGTTGAATCTCAGAAATATTTTTCGCAATAATCTCCTCCCACAAAAATTGTTTTTGAATAGCAGCTATGGAATTTCGTTTCATACTGATCAAAAGGTCTGGAGAAACTTTTAACATCTTAAGCAATGCCTGCTCCAACGCCTCATTATTCCCAGGCTGAATCAATATTCCGTTTGCTTCATTCACTTGTTCACTCACAGCACCAACATCGCTTGCTATAATTGCTAATCCGGATGCCATTGCTTCTAAGATAACTGTCGGCATTCCTTCACTATAACTCGGACAAACCAACACATCAGACGTTTTTAAAATGTCTTTTATTATTGATGAATCCGCGATATTTCCCCAATAATGTATATGTGGAGCTTTCAATTGTTTAGCAACAGGAATAGCACCTACAAAATGAAATTCAAAGGACTGTTCTTTTATATTATTTAACACCATCATTAACTCTTCAATTCCTTTTCTTCGCTCATACCTGCCAACAAAAACAAATGTCATATTTGAATGCTGCATAATCTCTTCTTCTCTGATCCATGATGGATCTATACCAATGGAAATTTGTGAAATTTTTTCCTTTGGAATGCCATGAAGGAGCATCAATTCTGTCAACTTTCCTCCTAATGAAAAAACAACATCCGCATTTTTCAATATTCTTAAAACAGGCTTTCTGAATATAAATTGTTCTAATTTTGAACGAAGATTGGCGGCTTTCTGAAACATTTCCAAACCATGAAAATTAACACCTATAGGGATTTTGATCTGATCTTTATTTTCCAATAATTTCATTCCGCAGAACCCTTGCACATAAATAAAATCAACGGGTCTATTTCCCTTCATCTTAGAAAAGATGGCTGCCGAATAGGCATACATTTCACGGATATAATGTCCCGGGAAACGATCAAGTTTAGGAAACGGAATTACAATCGAACGAATATATTTTTTTTCTTCCGAAGTAAAACAATCCAACGAATCCGCTTTCGAAAGGTCATTCGCAGTATGATATAGATCGACTTCAATCTTATTTAATGCAAAATATTTAGCAAGATAAAAAGAATGTTTTTGCATGCCTCCTATCACATATGGAAAAACGCCATCTGTTAATAAAGCAATTTTCATTTGCGTACCTCTTTTCTGAATTTAATTTTTGACGATACTCTTTTGGAAGGTAACTCAATTAATCGGTAAACAATATAAGATGCGAAAACAGTCACTGCCAATGCTAAAATAACCAACAAGAATTTATAAAACGGGGAGGTTACAATGTGCGAAAAATAGTTAAGAATAACCATTCCTGTTAGGCTATGGAAAAGATAAACCGAATACGAAATGTTTCCAAAAAACGTAAGTACCTTACTTTTAAATTCAGCGAAAAATAAAATCGCAATGTATGTGATCCCCACGTATATAAAAGTTCCGAGATCATGAAACAAATAAATTTCGAAAGTAGCTGCGAGTGTTAGTATCAACAACTCTTTCCATTCAATAATCTTAGATTTATAGAGGAACGAAGCAATTCCAAATAAAAACACAGGCAAATAAAGTGGTAAATATCCTTTGATAATAAACGGTCCTGACAATAGTATCAGATAACTAACAATTCTAAATAATCTTTTTTTATGAGAAATAAGCGGAAATAATAATCCTATCGATAAATAATATTGAAATTCTACTGCTAAAGTCCAATAAACCGGTCGAATCCAATGTTGTCCTTCCACAAATGGGATTAAATACCCAAAATGTAAGGCTATTTGAGTGGTTGTAGGCGTAATATCTACACCATTATAGTGTGGGCTCATAATACGCAAGTATGTATGCGCAATTGCCAACATAAGAGAAGCTATGTAAGGTGGCTCAAGGCGAATAAAACGTTTTAGTGCGAACGTAAAATAATTTTTTATACCATAATCACTGTGAAATAATGACCATGGTATTACAAAACCAGAGATCACAAAAAACATCTGTACCCCATAATGACCTGTAGAGAAAAGCGTTTTAACAAGTTCGGAATCAATAAAACCAGTAACCGTACAGATAAAATGAAAAAGACAAACTGAAAATGCAGCAATTGCTCTCAAAGAATCCAATACGGGAACATGTTTATTGATAGACATTCTGTTTGTGTAGTCGTTTTTTTTATGTAAACGTATAAAACGTTATTTAAGAAATTAAATTATTATAGAAAGTAAATGTAATGTTTTCTGAATAATTATTTCGGATTTTGTTTTGTAATGCAATGGCATGCCTGTGACGCAAATCTGCATTATCCGCATAGATAGAAAGTTTCTCGAATAGACTATTTTCATCATCCTGTTTAAAAAGCAAAACCTCCTCGTTATTTTCAAACAAATCTATAATAGTAGGTGTATCCGGAGCAACGACAGCTATTTTTGCTGCTCCGTATTCAAATATTTTATTGGGAGCACCATACCAATTAGATCCGGGCATGACTCCAATAGTTATTTTTTGTTTGTAACTTAATAACAATTCTCCATCCATAAAACCGGGCATGTATATGTCCGAAGAATAGGCACATGAATCAACCTGATTTTTGATGGTTTCATATTCTAGCCCATTTCCTATCAGATAGAGTTTACAGTTTTTACCTTCTTTTTTTAATCGCACAAATGCATTTATGAGCAAATCGACTCTGTGCCATTTTAAAAAAGACCCTATAAAACCGATGTTTACTATTTCTTCAACCGGCTTTTCATGTATAAAATCAAAACGCGTATAATCTACATTTTGATGAATAAATACCGGTAATTGTTTTGAATATTTTTTATTCAGATAATCTTTCACAGCATTTGAATATGCTATAATCACTGATGCACTAAGAATAGAATCCTTTTCACGTTTTTTTACTTTATTTTTGAAAAAAAGCTGCTTTCCATGAAAAAAGGCATGTTCTTCTAGCACCGGATTATCGTGGATCAGAAATAATGGTTTATTGTATTTCTTAGAAAGATTGTAACCGATATTTGAACCGTAGGTATAAAATTCGAGAATACAGTCTATCTCTTTACCTTTATCAATATTAAAATACAAAACATCCAACGATTTAAACAACTGCAGATCTTTAACAGTTTCTTTTATACATCTAGGAATCAGATTCTTCAGAAATGAAAAAGAGGAAGTACGATTCGCTGCAGTACTGCTCTTTAGTTCTAAACCAACATAAAATGAAATTTCATTTATCGAGACAGCATATCCATTTTTAACAAGAATTGTTGCCAGGCAATGAATATAAGATCCCAAAGCAGATTGTCTATTAAATACTTCTGCTGTACTTTTAGCGTAAATGATCGTTAATTTTTTACTCAACAAACGGGTTAATTTTAATTAGTGATTACTGTAAAGCACTGATATATATTTCTTCCAATGTTTTCGCTCTTTTTTCAGGCGAATGGTCCTTTCGGATATGTTCTATTGCCTTTTGTGCTTTTTCTTTTAGTAAGTCTTTATTTTCTATGGCTTCCTTCATTGCATTATAAAGTCCGAGGTAAAGCGCATCCTGAAACAAAGCAAGATTTTTCCCTGAAAGATCACTATCCATTGTCCCGTTCCTTTCCTGTAAAGGGACATCTATTAGCCAGCCAACGGAGTTGCTGTTAAACTCCTGAAAAGGGGGCATATTAGATGTAATCACAGCACAACCACAAGCTTGCGCTTCCAATACAACATATCCGTATGTTTCGCCATAAGAAGGCAGCAAACCGACATGCGATTGTTTAAACAAGCTTATTACCTGTTCAGCGTTCAATGAATAGTAATGAGTGATTACATCAGGGTTTTGCTGAATAATTTCCTTTACGTTTTCAATATCTGCAGCAGTAATATGTTCATCCTTCCAAGCCCCCTTTTTTAATTGAGAAACAATATTAAGTTTAAAATCATATCCTTCTGCTATTAATTTTTCAGTTGCCCTTAAAATTTCAGCCCCGCCTTTTCTATAAAAATCAACTCCAACAAAAGTAAAAACAATCGACTGGGAATACTCTTTTTCAGCAACTGACTGAATATTCAAAGCTTGTGCAGGTTGCAAAACAATTAGTTTGTCTACAATCACTTGTTTGTATTCCGGATACTTATCCAATAAATAGATTTCAATATTTTTTGCACGATCACAAAACGCAATAATTTTTTTGCAGCTTTTATGAGTTAAACGCTTTACTAAATATTTTGATCTTAAATAGGGTCTTGGAATTTCATTTTCAAATGTTACCACCCAAGGTTTGTTTGAAAGAGAAACAGTGTTAAAAAAATGAAACAGACTAACTTTATTTAATCCCAAATCGAAAAAAGTATTTGAAAAAAACGGATTGCTTTTCTTTTTGATCTTAAAATAAATATAATCCATTATCCGGCAAAAATCCATCGTTTTTTTAAAAGCAAAAGCTTTAAAAGGCAAGCCCCCAAAATTCCGTTTGGGATTATAATCCAATGAGTTAGTTCCTATAATGTATTTTTTATTCGTCATAGCTTACTCAAACCTAAACATTGGCATTAAAGGGAATACTTTAAACTTTGTTCTTTTTACGATTGTTTTGATGAGACGATAAAGAAACACATATCCAATATAAGGAGGATTGTAAACAACATTCACAAGCATACTGGCAACTATTTTTGGGATACGATAATAATATACCAATTTCAATTTCATTTTTTCTCTTCTGTAATGAAATGCCTGTGTGTGTCCAAATCCAAAATGCATAATTGCAGGACTAACCACTTTTCCGTTTTTATTAAAATCGCAATATTCGCGTAACACATCCATTTTAAAGTGTCCATTTTGACCAACAGGGGTATACATTCCTTTCCCATGATCATCGATTGGTTCCTGATTATGCAAACCCATTGCTAATGACATCAAGGGTTCATCTGCAATTTCGCCTCTAACTTTTACAATATTATAAGCATCATAATTTTTAACAATATCTTTTGATTTATCAAAAATCATTTTTGCTTTTTCATTTTTTTTAAAATAATACACACCTCCGTTAAAAGAGATAACATATTTGACACCCAAACGGTTTTGAATATCTAAAAGCGAGAATCCAAATAATTCACCTTCAAATACTTTTCTGCCAATCACGCTTACATCACATTTATTAAAAGGTTCCCAAAGAAAATTAATATCACTTACTACCAAACAATCGACATCAATAAAAAGTGTTTCATCAAAAGGCGTGTAATCCCGAATGTAAAGTTTTTGAATAAACCCTATTCCTATAGATTTATCAATAGGAATGACAATGTCATATAACTTTTTTAACTCTGGGTCATTTGAATCAGTAACCAATGCTTTTTTTAAGCCTGGATTATGAATGCTTAATGATATAGCCAGATTTTTTGCCAAATCAATATATTGCTGCTTACCTTGTGCTATCGTTAAAACTCCTTTATTCATTTTATCTCCAGTTAATATCTTGTTTGACAATCTTTGCAGGATTTCCAACAAGCAAAACATTATCGGGAAAAACACCTTTTACAACACTTCCTGCACCAACCACACAATTATTACCAATCTCTGTCCCTTTTAAAAGGGTAACATTACAACCAATCCAAACATGATCCTTAATTATCAGAGTTGATGATAATAGCGGTTTGGCTCGATCGTCTAATAACTCATGATGATCATCATCAATGATCGTAACTCCCCAACTTATGGCGCAATTACTACCTATCGACATATCATTTACTACTTCAATATGACTATCCGATGTAAAATAAGTGCTTTCACCAATCGTTAATTTTGCATTGTCTTTTACAACTATATTTACCCCCGGACCAATTGAAACGGAATGTTCTATAGTTGTTTTGGACCCGTATCCAAAATATAAATTAGTTGGTATGCAAGATATGATAGCCTGTTTTGATTGTGAGCTTCCAATAGTAAGTCTTCCACCAAGTTTTAACTCAGCAGTGTTTTTTATCCCGATCTTTGTTTTGTGATAGCATTTAAAAGGGAGAAAAATACCGCTCACGAATGGATAACGCAACATATTAAAAATATTCATCATAAAAAGAAACGGATCACGTTAAAAAATATTAATCAATTAAGTAAAAATACAAAATTAATTTTTCGTAAAGTAAGCAAAGTGTTTTTTAAGATTTAAAAAATACTTCTCAAACCAATTGTAACTAATATAGCTCATCAGGAATGTCAAAAAAAGTACAATTGCTGCTTTTAATAATTTCTGCCAGAATGAAACCGCTTCAATATCGAGATACTGATAAGTATTCAGCACAAGAAGTAGCGCAATCTGGTGCAGAAGATACATTCCATACGTATAAATCCCCCATTTGGAAATCCATTTAAACTGCGACAACTTTAATCTTTCCGAATTACAAAAATTCTGATCCATAATAATCCATGCAACAAAAATGCTCGTTACAAGACGATCGATAAGTGTGGACACAATAACATTAAAAAAATAACCACTCAAAAGCACATACAGTATGCCTGATATGTAAATGACAATTCTTTTGCGGACTGACGTGTTTTTAAAATAATTTATAAAAACAGAGGAATTCAGAGACAAATAAGCTGCCAGGCCACCTATAGCGAGATCGCTCGATACGCCCAGTGAATGAAAGTACAATACAAAAGGTTCATTCAAATGCAAACACCGGAAGGATAAGCTTATAAGAATGACTGAAATAAAAATAGAAATAAAATATTTTTTAGGCACAAAATAAAATAACAGCGGCCAAATCAGGTAAAACTGCTCTTCAACAGCAACAGACCAGGTAACACCTGTTAAAAACGAGCCTTTTAATCCCTCTGTTGTAATGTGGATCAGATCGAAATTACTCAAAAATGTAAAATAATAAATTTGTCGGTCGCCAAAAACATCAGGATTCGGATGAATGAATGAGATCAGAAAAGGATATAAATAAAAAGCGAAGATCAGCACCAGATAATACAAAGGCCAAATCCTAAGAAACCTTCTGATATAAAATGCTTTTATATCGAGTTTTCCACGGACTTCAATTTCTTTCAAAATTAAAAAAGTAATTAAAAATCCACTTAGAACAAAAAAAACAGATACTCCCAATCCTCCATTTGCAAAAAGTGTATACAGAACATGCTCCCAGAATGGAGATTGAACATTTAATGTTTTAACAGCAGCCCATAGTATGTGTTCTGAAAAAACAAAAAAGAAAGCAATGAACCTAAGTCCATCCAAATTCGGAAAAAATATTTTTGTTTTTTGATCAACAATCATAAAAGAATTTATTTGATAAATTAATATACATAACAAATGCAACAGAAATGTTATTCGCTTAGTATTTACAAATTCAACGCTTCTATTTTCCTTTTTAATTCTTTCATAAAGACGGCTAGCTCCTTGACCCAATATTTTCTTGTAAAAATCGAATTATCGTTTACAAACTTTCTGCATATACTGCCATTCGCTATATCAGTGCAAATATTTTCAAACATATTGAAATTATCAAGCACATAAACGTTGCTTGATTTTTTAAAAAAACCAAGCAAATCATTTTGAGGATTGGGGGAACATAAAACAATGTTCCCAGAAGCCAAATACTCGATTGTTTTCCCTGAAAACCCTGTATATCTTCCATCCCACACAGGAAGAACAAGAGCATCAGCTAATTCCTGCAACCTTAAGGCAGAAGGAAGATTTACTTTTGGTAAGTATATTACATTTGGTAGATCTATTGACACAAAACTATTATTTTTTGCTAAACCTAAAAAAACAAGAACTATTTTTTTCTCACTAATATTATTGAACTGTTTAATTCCATTTAAAAAAAACTGAATGTTCTGTCCATTATACACTGTTCCAGTATGGAGTAAAACCAGCATATTTCCCTTCTTAATGCTCATAAACTTTTCAACAATATCTTTATCCACCATTTTTTCATCAGCATTAACTTCAGAATCAACACCATTATAGACAACGCAATAAGATTTTTCTTTAAAAGTAGTATTCCACTTCTTAAAAAAATAATCCTTCATTCCTTCCGTTGAAAAAATCATACCGGAAGCATTCGTCAATATTTTTTTTTGAATCTGTTTCTTAAAAAATAAATGAAGTCCTTTATCACGTTCATCAATATAACTATCTCTAAAATCGATTAAGTAAGGCGTTTTACTTCTTTCTGAAAGCATTTTAGCAGCAAGCAACATAACAGGTGGTCCGTAAGAAGAAATAATAAAATCGTATTTATTTTTACTGAATTCCTTCTCATAAGCATTCATCATATATTCTAACCATCCATAATGGAATACATCTATGTGCGAATAATTATAAAAGCCTCGGATTATTGGTGGTAATTTTTGAGAAAAAAGTAATTTTTCGTTATCCCCTTTAAAATTTGAATACACAACATTCTCTTGTCTAATATATCCTTCATTAAAATCAACAGGTTGTTCGAAACCTAGAAACATGCTCTCACCTTTTTGCTGATGAATATCGTAATACCTTGTAATAACATCAACTTCAAACCCTTCAGAACGCAGATACTTTTCAAATGCACCTATCCTTTGAGCAGCAATCGTATTTAAAGGCGGGTAATACAAAGAAAGTAGAAGAATGCGCATGTTAATAAATCTGATTATATTCCAAATTATTTACTAATTATAATTTTAGCTAGTTTTTCATAATTAGTGACTGCATCAAAATTACACTTCCAGTTCTGTTTTATTATTAGTCTATGTGCCGGTGAATTGAATTCACCTTTCATAAACTCATTAATTTTAGAAGCTATTTTATGCAAAGGTGTATCTAAAGCTACCAGAATACCTGTTTCTTCGTTAACAACATTCACAACCCCTCCAACAGCAGTTGCTATAGCCGGAATACCAAAACTTTGAGCCTCAATAATCGCTAAACCTAATCCTTCAGTATTACTTAAATGTATAAACATATTTACTGATTTGTTTTTATAAGTATCAATAACTATATCATTATTTACACTTCCTTTGAAAGAATATTTGATATTTTGAGGCAAATCTTTTGCCAATTCTTTCATCTGTTCCATTAATTCACCATCACCGAAATGGATCCAATTTACAGGAAATGAAATTAACATCAATGTTCGTATTATTTTATCTACTCTTTTAAGTGGAATCATGTTTGAACAGGAAACTATTGTAAATAATGCGCTCGGATCAAATGGATTCATTCCATTATCATAAATTCCATAATAATTCAGCACCAATTTTTCAGGAAATATATTTTTTCTTTTCAAATAATTAAGTCCTTCTTCAGAAAGAATAACAATTTTTTTAGCATTCCTAAAATTGAAATACCTGAAGGGAATATAGCCTCCTTCAAATCTTTCATCGAATAAATCATATCCATTTACTCTAAATAGAAAATTTGAAATTTTGTTTTGATATTTTAAAATTGAAAACATCAGCGCACCATCATTCATCCAAAAAGAATAAAAATAGTTATCATAAGAACTATTTACATTTTCCATAAAAACTTCTGAAAGAATTTTTGCCTGAAGGAATGAACTTACAGAAGATCTAATTTTTTTTAAAGCAATTTTTTTTTTAGCCTGATAAAAGAATTCAAAATAGAAAACCGTTAGTAGCAGAAATATATTTTTCAGTCTTGTTTTTGTAGCTATTTTTCTATTAGCATTTGCAAGTGATAATTTCACTTCAACATTAATAGGAATAGCACGCATTTCACCTTCTGAAGCCAATGGGAATAAATAGATTCGATCAAAATATTTACTCAATTCAAAAATCTCCTTTTCAAAAAACTGCTCTCCTTTTCCAAATGGATAATTTTCTGAAATAATATGTATATGTTTTTTTTTCATTTTAATTGGAGAAAAAACTCCTTTGTTCATTTAATTCAGGCCATATTTTAGCTTATATTTAACATAATATAATAATTGATTTGATTGAATCCTCCTAGACACTTTCCAGTAATTTAAAACATATTTAAGGCTAAAAGTTGTCAGAAAATAAAAAAACTGTTCCCATATCCTATTTACAGCCACTTCAAATTGCTCATCAGAATAAACTCCAGATTGCTTATTTACTTCAAGAAGAATTTTTAAAAACTGTTTGTATTTTTTTATATTTTCAATCTTAGGATCATCTTTAAAATACTGTAATGTATATAAAAACATAACTTCTTCTTCATTCGAGGCACTAATACCTATTTCATTTAATAAATAATAATAGATTACCTTTTTTCTATCATGCACTATTTTAATATTTTTTGCAGAAATATTTTGTCCTTCTTTTCTGTATTTTATTAAAACTTTGTCTACATTTCCGAACTGCGTTACATGTTTTAATTTATGCCATAATGCAAAATCCTCTAGTTCTAGAATTTTGTGACCAAAATTATCATTAAAATTGACAAGATTACCATACAAAAAATTGTTCTTTTTTAAAACCTCGGTACGCATAATAACTGTCGGGTGACAGAATCCTGAGAAAAAAAATAATTTCGCCTTGATTTCATTATCCTTCATAGGCATTTTGACAATCGAAGTTTCGTGACCAAAAAATTCGAAATGACCACCGGAGACACCAATATCCTTATTTGAATCCATATATTCCAATTGCCACTCAAGGCGTTTAGGAAGTGCTATATCATCCGCATCCATACGTGCTATATACTCGGTATCAGAAATCATAACCCCTTTATTGAGCGTTTCTTTTATCCCAATATTTGTCTCGTTTTTTACAAAGCAGATTCTCCTATCGTTATAGGAGCGAATAATATTTTCCGTTCCATCTGAAGAGCCGTCATCAATTATCAGGAACAGAAAATCAAGAAAAGACTGATTGAGAATACTATCGATGGATTGTTTGATATATTTTTCTGCATTGTAGGCAGGCATAAGTACAGTTACTCTCGGTTTATTCATTTCAAATACTGCATATGTTTCAAAAAAAATCTTGAATTGTAGTAATTATTTAGCAAAATTATTTTTTTTCAGGTGCCATTGAAAATGTTTT
>CANJPX010000074.1 GCA_947476185.1 Bacteroidota bacterium | reverse complement strand
GCGTTACAGATGGCAATGGTTGTGTAAGTTCGGATAACGTGTTGGTTACTGTTAATGCTCTTCCTATAGCAAATGCAGGGAGTTCTGCATCTATTTGCCTTGGTAATAGCACAATGTTGTCGGCAACAGGAGGAACATCATATTCATGGCTTCCTATCACAGATCTCGATAACAGTCTTATTGATATGCCTACAGCTTCGCCTTTAGTTGCAACAACCTATAGCGTAACTGTTACCGATGGAAACGGTTGTTCAGCAAGTGCCTCAGTATTAGTAACCGTAAATGATCTTCCAGTATCATCTCTTACTTCTACAAACATTTCATGCAATGGATTAACAAATGGAACAGGAAGTGTTTCTGTGTCGGGTACGAGCACATATAGTTATTTATGGTCGACATCTAATACGACTTCATCCGTAAGTGGATTAACTGCTGGTCCTTATTCTGTTATTGTCACAGATAATATTACTAGTTGTACATCAACCAGTTCGTTTACAATTTCTGAACCTAGTGCTGTTACGTTAAGTGCTACTAGCGATACAACTGGTATCTGTAATGGTTCAGTTACGGTTATTCCTTCAGGAGGTACACCTGCCTATACTTATCTGTGGAACGATCCCTCAGCACAGACAATAGCTACTCCTATAAATCTTTGTCCAGGTTCGTATACTGTTCAGGTAACGGATGCAAACGGGTGTATCGCAACAACAACAACTACTATTTATTTCATCACTTCTGTTTTGGATGCAAACAATAACGCTTTCTCTGCTTTCCCAAATCCATTTATGGATAAAATAACAATAGAAAATCAAAAAGGAACAGAGTCATTTGAATTAATTAATGCTATCGGACAAATTGTTTGGTCTGGAAAAAATATTGAACAACACAATTTTTCTGATCTCACAAAAGGAGTTTATATGATGCGAGTATTGGATGGGAATTCAACGCAAATCTTTAAATTGATAAAAGAGTAAATTTCAAATTTTATAAAAAAAGAAAAACCTCGCCATTTTGGTGGGGTTTTTTTATGAATGAAAAGGTTTTTCTTAATTATTAAGATACGTTGTTTTGATTTCTTTTGAATGGAAGGCATAATGTGTACTTTTGATTTAACAATAAAATTTATTTCCATGTCCCTAAATCAACTCGCCAATTCACTGAAGCTTCCCTGTGGAGCAATAATAAAAAATCGAATTGGGAAATCTGCCATGAGTGAAAATATGGCGACAAAGGATCATCGCTCCGATAATTCTTTCAATACATTATATGAGCGATGGGCAAAAGGGGGAAGTGGATTATTGATTACAGGAAATATAATGATCGATCACACCGCTTTAGGTGAACCACGTAATGTTGTTTTTGAAAAAGGACATTCAGATTTAAATTTAAAAGAATGGGCAAAAGCGGGTTCACAAAATAATACACATTTGTGGACACAAATAAATCATCCAGGAAAACAATCCCCGAAATTTTTAAGTAAGACACCTGTTTCTCCATCTGCAATCGGACTCCGGCCGCCATTGAATAAATTATTTAATCCGCCACGCGCACTCACAGAATCAGAAATTTGTGATAGTATTGAACGATTCGCATATGCGGCGAAAGTTTCAAAGGACAATGGATTTACCGGTGTGCAGATTCATGGTGCTCACGGATATTTAGTAAGTCAGTTTTTATCACCCTTGCATAATCAACGAACTGATCAATGGGGTGGTTCAATAGAAAATAGAATGCGTTTTGTAAGTGAAATTTATAAAGCAATTCGTAAAGAAGTTGGAAATCAATTTCCGGTAAGCATCAAATTAAATTCTGCTGATTTTCAAAAGGGAGGTTTTTCGCAAGATGAGTCGATGACAGTTGTTCAGCATCTTTCGGAGCAAGGTATGGATCTTATTGAAATATCTGGTGGTACATACGAAGCACCTGTAATGACGGGTGGTCGTAAAAATAGTAAAGACAGCACTCGTATCAGAGAAGCCTATTTTTTAGAATACTGCGAAGAGGTGAGGAAGATCGTAAAAACGCCATTGATGTTAACCGGCGGGTTCAGAACTTCTAAGGTAATGGATGAAGTGATCGGTAACGGAATTTGTGATATGGTAGGACTTGCCAGATCAATTGCTGTCAATCCTGAATTCCCGAATGAGTTGTTGGCCGGCAAAAATGTTGAAAGTTCTGTGAAACAACTTACGACTGGTATAAAGTTCTTGGATAAAATAGTACCACTTGAAATTGTTTGGTATACCGAACAATTGAAGCGAATGGGTAGAGGGGAAGATCCTCAACCAACAATGAGCGTGCTGAAAGCGGCAATTGGAACTGTTTTTAATACAGGTGTTCAGGGCTTTAAAAAAGTGCGTGCTAAATGAGTGAATTAATATTTTATAATTCCCGCAAAGACCATGGAGTATTATTTTCTGATTATAAGGGAAAAAGAAAATCTCATTGAGCGTCTTAAATCGTATTCGTCATTCTTAATATAGATTCATTGTATATTAATGAAAAGGTTTGGTCCTTCATGAATTCTGAAAGTTCCGGATTAAATTTCTCAGCCATTTCTGTTAAGGCAATCATTTTATGTTTATTTTCAATATTGTCAGGTTCCTTTTTCTGAATGTGGATCACTTCAATAAACTCATCCATCCACTTTCCATAACGCAGCATAAATTCCTGTTGTTCAGGATTCAATTTGTGGATGGTTGTTTGGTCAATGAACCCGGCTATTGCAGAAGTATTTATTAAGGTTGAACTTGCTGTTAATCCAAGTAATTGTAGGAACTTTCTACGGGAAGAATTATTGTCAGACATGTTTTAACTTTTTATTTTAAAATGATTGTAATAATTTTTATGAAAGATTTTCTTTTTGTCAAATAGAGCAACACTTTATTATTGCACCTGTTTTTCATTTGAGTATTCCGGACATTGT
This sequence comes from Bacteroidota bacterium, assembly GCA_947476185.1. Classification (GTDB taxonomy): domain Bacteria; phylum Bacteroidota; class Bacteroidia; order 2-12-FULL-35-15; family 2-12-FULL-35-15; genus 2-12-FULL-35-15. The sequence goes on along the minus strand of CANJPX010000074.1, from coordinate 15,331 downwards.
TTTATGGAAAATGCAAATCTGAAAATGCAATAGCTGGTCTTGTTGTCAAAAGAGTATTCTAATTTTTAAGAGGAATGTTCTTTAAAATTTCCAAAACATAATTCCAGTATTTTTGAACAGATGAGATACTCGCTCTTTCATCTGGTGAGTGAGCTCCTTTGATAGTTGGTCCAAAAGAGATCATGTCCATTCCCGGATAATTGGTTCCTAAAATACCACATTCTAAACCGGCATGACAAGCAACTATACTTGGTTTTGATTTATGTTGTTTTTCATAAACACTAACTAAAACATCTAAAATAGGGGATGTCACATTAGGTGTCCAGCCTGGATAAGAACCTGTAAGCGCTAAATCGCAACCTGCTAATTCAAAAGTGGATTGTAAGGCATTGGCCAGATCAAACTTTGATGTTTCAACAGAGGAACGTGTTAAACAACCAATTAATATTTCTCCGTCTTTGATCAGGATGCGGGCAACATTATTAGATGTTTCAACTAAGTCTTCCATGTCGGCACTCATACGGTAAACACCATTGTGAGCAGCATAGATAGCCTTGATAATTGTTTTTTGCGTTTCACTATCCATCACTTTTTTCGCTATTTCACTTTTTGCAATTTCAATAGTCAACTTTGGCTCAACCGATCTGAACTCTGTTTTAATGTCGGCACTTAGCGTGTTAAATTCTTTAATAAACGCCTCATTCGATTTTTCTGCAACTACTATTATTGCAGCACTTTCACGTGGTATCGCATTACGCAAGCTACCTCCGTTTATTTCGGAAACCTGCAATCCGAATTTCTCAAAACCGAGGTATAGTATACGATTCATTATTTTGTTGGCATTGCCTAAACCTTTGTGAATGTCCATTCCGGAATGACCGCCATTCAAACCTTTTATTGTTATGGTGTATCCTATTACATTATTTGGTGTAGCTACTTCGTTATATTTCCGCGTTGCAGTAACGTCAATACCTCCTGCACAACCAATATCAATTTCTGTATCTTCTTCCGTATCTAAATTCAAAAGAATTTCACCTTTTAGTATTCCTCCTTTCAAACCGAGAGCTCCGGTCATTCCTGTTTCTTCGTCAATAGTAAATAATGCATCAATAGCAGGATGCGCGATGTCTTTGCTTTCTAATAATACCATTATTGTCGCAACGCCAATTCCATTATCGGCACCAAGTGTGGTGCCTTTAGCGCGCACCCAGTCGCCATCAACAAACATTTCAATCCCTTGTTTTTCAAAATCAAAAACAGTATCTGAATTTTTTTGACAAACCATGTCCAAATGAGATTGTAATATGATGGCCTTTCTGTTTTCCATCCCGAGTGTTGCAGGCTTTCTGATTATCACGTTCTGGACATCATCTGTAAAAGTTTCCAAGCCTAAACTCTTTCCAAAATTTTTCATGAACTCAATAACTTGTTCTTCTTTTTTAGAAGGGCGCGGTACAGCATTTAGATCTGCAAATTTATTCCACAATTTTTTTGGTTCGAGGTTTCTTATTTCTTGACTCATTTTTTTAATTTTTTTTTTTGTTGTATCTGAAAAAATATGATTAACAAGATTCTTTCGCGACTAAGGTAATAAAAGTATTATTCATTTCTGTTTTCAAAGATTATAATTTCATTCGATGGACGTTATAAGTATAATTATTAAAACCGAACTACAAAAAAATCTAGTAGGCTAACTACGCAAATTTTATCGACTAATATTGTTGGCTTTACATATTTTATTACTAATTTAAAGCATTATTTATTTTTTTTGAATACCTATGGAGTTTCTCCGTGCAATAAATACTTTTGCAGGTATTCAAAAAAAATCTAAGTAGAAATCTAATTTTAAAAATTTATTCAGCCATGTTTGAAGACAATGCCGTTAATTTAGATATTTTGCAAAAACGGGCACATAATTTACGTTGGGCTACTTTCCCAAAAGATGTTATTCCTTTGACAGCAGCCGATCCGGATTTTCCGAGTGCTCCAGAAATAGCTGAATCGATATGTGCTTTTTCTAAGGATATGTATTTCTGTTATGGCTCGCCAGAGGGCCTTCCTGAATTCAAGGAAAGTGTTGCAAATTACTATCATCAAAAACGAAATGTGCCTGTTTCTCCGGCATTTACTTTTCCGGTTGACAGTGCCGCTTTCGGTATATTTTTAACATGCAAAGCATTTCTTTTGCCTGGCGAGGAAGCCATCATCTTTGATCCAGTTGATTTTTTATTTCGTTATTCAATTGAGTCTATAGGTGCTGTGGCTGTCCCTTTTGCAATCCCTCCCGGTATATCGAAAGTGGATTTTGAACAAATGGAAAATTTGATCACAAAGAAAACTAAACTGATTTGTCTTTGTAATCCATTAAATCCAACAGGTAAAGTTTTCACTAAAGATGAATTAATTCAATTGGGCAACATCGCTTGCAAACATAATTTGATTATTTTATCTGATGAAATTTGGAGTGATATTGTTTTCTGCCCGAACGTTTTTACAAGTATTGCTTCTATCGACCAAGAGATCAGAAATAGAACAATTACAATAACTGGATTCAGTAAGTCATACGGATTGGCTGGATTGAGGATTGGTGCTGTTATGGCTCATAACCAAAATCATTTTTTAAAATTGATAGAAGCCTCTTTACACAATTCCACTATACATGGTGCAAATGTATTGTCTCAGGTAGCTGCAACTACCGCATTAACAAAATGTGATTATTGGTTAACTGATTTTTTGAAGCATCTTACAGCGATGCGAACACTCCTTGTTCATGAATTGAATACTATTCCAGGTTTTAGTTGTGTTGCACCTGAGGGCTGTTATGTAGCTTTTACGAATATCACTGCCACAAAAAAATCTAGTCAAGAAATACAGGAGTTTCTTTTGAAAGAAGCTAGAGTGGCAGTTGTTCCCGGTTTGAAAAAATGGTTTGGTGATGGTGCCGATGGTTATATCCGAATGAGTTTTGCAACATCTGATAAAATTTTAAAAGAAGCTATTGGTCGAATAAAAAGTGTAATAAAATGAAAGTTGTAATAATTGGAGGCGGTATTGCTGGTCTCACATTAGGCATTTTGTTGCACAGAAAAAACATCGATATCGTTATAAATGAAAAAGCGATTGGAATCGACGGACGAGGACACGCTTTTTTAATGAGTGATGATGGTTATTCTATCTTAAAGGAGTTATTTCCTTATGCCAAAGTACCACTTCTATCCAAAAAGGTAAATCAATTTAGTTTAAAAAACATCGATAAAGAAGAATTGATAAAAATCAAATTGGATGGCTGGTATTGTATGAAGCGTGTCAGTTTAATTTCTTTCTTTTATTCATTGTTAGATAATAATACGTTAAAAAAAGGAAGAGTTTTTTCACATTTTATTTTCGAAAACGAAAAAGCAGTTGCTGCTGTATTTGAAAATGGTGAAGTAGAATATGGGGATATTTTTATTGGGGCCGATGGAAGCAATTCTAAAGTGCGGGATACTATTTTTGGTAAAGTAGATTTTAGCAATATAGATGTAAAGGAAGTTGTAGGTATTTCTAGCAGAAGTTCGATAGCGAATCAGTATGCAGCAGTATTTCAAAAATATCAAAGTAAAGAAAAGGGCTTAGCCTTTGGATTTATACCTGTTTCTTCTGATGAAGTAGTGTGGTTTATGCAATATGACAGCACTTTTTCAAATGGCCAGGAAGACTCAAGTCCTGAGAATTTGAGTTCATTTTGTAAAGAAATGCTCAAAGATTTTCCTCGTGAAATATCCGAAATTCTTGATGCAAATGATTTTTCGAAGTCATATCTTTGGAATACACGTGACTTTGAAGTACTCCCCGCTTTCCATAAAAACAACATAGCTCTTATCGGTGATGCGGCGCATTTGGCTCTACCATTTACGAGTGCCGGGACAACAAATGCTATTTTGGATGCAAATGTTTTATCGTTATTTTTTGAGGAATATAATGACATTGAAATAGTTTTCAAAAAATATTATAATAAGAGATCTCTCAACTTGGCGAGCCATATCGAACAGGGTCGGGAATTGAAAAAGCTATTTTTAAATCCGAAATTGTATAGTGAGCGAGGATATATCCTCCCATTGGTTTCTGATCAAGAAGAAAATCAGGATGCAGGATTGATTAAGCCACTAAAGGTTTTGTATTTTACAGATCCTGTTTGCTCGAGCTGTTGGGTGATTCAACCTATTCTAAGAAAATTAAAATTAGAATATGATGATTATCTCGATATTGAATATCATATGGGAGGACTACTTCCATCTTGGATTGGATATGATAAAGGAATTATTCAAAAGCCTTCAGATGCAGCTATACACTGGGAGGTTGTGAGTAAAAAATATGGCATTCCATTGGATGGAGATATTTGGATTGAAGATCCATTGCAATCATCTTTTCCTCCTTCTATTGCTTTTAAGGCTGCGCAATTACAGAATAACAATAAGGCTATTTTATTTCTTAGGAGAATTAAGGAGATGGTATTTATAGAGAAAAAAAATATTACTAAATGGGAGTTGATTGAAAGTGCCGCTCTGAGTTGTGGGTTGGATTCTGCTATTTTACTCAAGGATATAGCAGGAAAAGCCATTGAAATGTTTCAAGAAGATTTGCGATTAAAGGAAGAGAATAACATCACTTCTTTTCCTACATTTCTTTTTATGGATGGATTAGAAACCAAATTAACCTTAAAAGGTATCCAGTCGTATAAAAAATTTGAGGAAGCAATTCATCAGTTGATTCCTTATGCAGTAAAAAAGAAATGGAGTTATAGTGCTATCAAATTATTTGAAAAGTTTAATTATATGACTGCAAGTGAATTTGCTTTTTTATATGAAGTGACTCAGGAAAAAAGTGAATTAATTATAGGAGAACTTTTTGAAAAAGGATTAATTGAAAAACTCGAAAATAAGAATGGAGTTATATGGATGCATAAGCTAGCGGATTGATTTTTTATGAATCATTTATCAGCATGTAAATCGATAAATAAAAAGAGGTCTGATATTTCTATCAAACCTCTCTTTGTCGACTTTTCTGAAGAATTAGCGAACTCTTTTTTTCAAATACCTGCACTGGCTTTAAATTTTTTATAACTTATTCAACAGTTCAATAAATTTTTCTTTTGTGACAGGAAATTTTACTCCATTAGGTCCCAGAAGATCGGAAATTTCAGACCTCTCTTTTAAACGAGGGAAAGGCCTTTAAAATCAATATGTTTAGGCTATATATGCTGGGGTCAGTTTTTTCGATCAAATGGGGGTTCGCTTAGCGAGATTCCCAATTTGGTCGCTAAGATATCTTGATATTTTACTTTTACTTTAGTTCGCCTCTATATAGTCCGAGTATCTTTGAACCAAGTTGTCTACGCAGTCAATAATTTTAGAAATCTTCTCGTAATGCGAATTATCATCACTTAATAGAAACTCATGAACACTTTGGAATTGTAAACCAAATCTAAATTGCTTTTTTTCTGATTCGTTTTTTATTTGATTTGTAATGAAATAACAATCTTCAATAATTCTAAGCAATGTTTTTAACTGTTCGGTGTATTCATCTTGGCCATAAACATCTTCAAGACTGCTTTTTATCCTTTCTACCCCTTCATTAGATAAGATATACTTTGAATATCGTTTTATAAGTCTTTTGTGTTCATCGCATTTTTCTCTGTTTTCAAGTATATCAATATCTAATTGTCGATCGTAAATTGAAGCTATTTGGACTATTTTGCTAATATGAGATTTTAAATAACTATACTCTTCATTATCATCATAATAGCCGGCATGACTATCCCTGCTAATCCCTTTTACACCTTTCCTTTCATATTTTATTTTTGCTATCTGTTTGTCAGCTTCATCTGCGCATTCTTTAACTACATGATCAAATTTATATCTATCATTAGAATACCATTTCCTAAGTAAACCTTCTAAATAGCTTCGTGCTTTTGTGGCCTTAAATTCAATATCATCAATTTCTTCTTTACTTTTTTCGTCTAAAAAAGCGATATCTACCATTGCCTTGGTTAAAATTTGTCTATATTTTTTTATGTCTTCATCTGCTTTGGAAGATGCTTCGCTCATTTGATTGTTAAATTCAATATCTTCATCTCGTCTGTATCTTTCGGTATCTTTATTTGAACTCGAATAAGATTTATTTGAAGCATTTCCAGTATTCCTTTCATTAATCAATCTCTTAATACGCTTGCTGTCGTTATCCGTGAAGCCGTGAACACAAATGTTTGTTCCCTGTGAAGAAAATTTAATGTCGCAAAATCCTATAAAAGGAGAATCTACCGACATTGTTATTTGACCCAATGGAAATGAAGTAGCATTACCACCAAATAATTTAGGTGATTTAATAGTTAAAGAATCTTCATCAATAATAATTTGATCTGGGAAAATTCTATTTCCTTCAGACAGACGCGAAGCAGTAAATATTGGCATTATGTAGAATTTTTAAAATGTGATAAATTACTATAAAATTGATTAAGAACTGTGTAAGCTATTAAATTCATATTCAGATAGAATTACTACCTGATAACATTTTTTTTCAAAAAAATAATCTTTGTGCATATCTAATTTAATACTTTCTTTATATTCATCAAAGTTATGAAATGATTCCATTTCCTTATCACTATCTGATATGCTGAATTTGTCCACTTGCACTGCACCCTCTTTTATGAATATACAGTAAAATATTTCTTTCATCTTATATTTATTATGTTACAATTAAATAGAAATACGAGCTAAAAAAAATCCAATTCCCTAATATTATTTAATTTCTCCTTTAGTATAGCCGTTTTTATTTACGTAAAATACATTCACTATTTTTATTTTTCTTACTGCACTATAATATGTATTTATATTTTTTTAGAATTTATTGCCGCAAGAAACGCTTTATCTATTGTATTATACTTCAATGGAAAATAAAAATAACTATTTACAACACTCCTATTCTCAGTATTGAAATCAACAAAAATAGAAGGCTTTAAACTATAATTTACTTCACCTACAGCTTGAATAAGAACTCTAGCTTCTAATTTGTATTTTCCATTAGTAATGATATCAATTTGATTTAAATATTCACTATTCATATTTTATTATGCATAAATTCCTTCCTAAGTTCCATCCAAATTTCCCCCATTATATTATTACCCAACCATTGCGCCCCATTATATTTTATTTTAAAAGGACTCATATTACCTAACCACCCATAAGGAAGAGGAACTTTTGTAAAAGAAATGGCTATTTTATTTTCCATAATTAATAGAGTTGAATTTAATTAAATACAAATTAGATTTGAATAAAAAAAAGAAGAATTTGAAAAGACAGAATTATAACCTCTTTAACAAATTAAATTAACCAATGAAACCAGGTTGTTTGTGTAATTAGCAGAACCCCATTGTTTTTGCATACCATCATCGTATGACCTGTACCACCACTTTCAGGTTCTGATGTATCTATATAAAATATTCCAAAAGTGGCTTTAGGTATGTCCTTTGTGCCAATTACTTTAACTGTATCACGTATGATATAAGCTCCTTTTTGAGCCGAAGTATTGGTAGCACCGGAAGCATATTGTTCAATTAATCCTAAGTTTTTTTTATTTGCTTTAGATTGATAAATGACTTGAGGTTCATTTACGATATCAATTTTATCGAGGGCATATGTAGTTCCTGCATGATTTGTTTTTTTACGATGATCAGTATATGGAGTAATTACCTCCATTCGCGCAGGATTAACGGAACAAACTCCTTGCGAAAATAATTCATCAGCCCCTTTAGCGTTTCCACTCCTAAAAGTTATGTGTATAGAATTTTCAGCCAATAATTTACCGACTCTAATTAATTTATCCTCATCGCCCGGTTTTACATTTCTTTTACCCTCAAGTAAAACAATAGCACCTGGTTTATCAAACTTTTCTATAAAATCATTAAATATTCTTAGGTTCATAATTTTGTTTTTAGCATTTAAATAAATTACATAGACCAAAAATCAGCCATTATTTTTTTGTACAATATTGCTGTTTTTTCGGGCATTAAATTTTTGGCATAGTCTTTTTCTAACCTGCCGCAAACGCTTAACATTTTTCTATAGCTCCATTTAGCAAGCTTTTCATTTAAATCATATTTTTTAGGATTATAACCATCATTGATTGCAAATAAAATGAGTTCCTCAAAAACACGCATTTCATAATAAATCCCCATTTCATCAGAATCATCATTTGCATGTTTTATTCCATAATCATGTATGTATTTCAATAGGTCTTCAAAAGATTTTGATTTTACTTCCATAATTGTAAATTTTTGATTGGTTTATGCAATGGTATATGAAAAATAAAAAAAACAAGAATATGAAATGACAATAGTGTGTTCAATTTATAAATTAGTCAATAAGTAATGTTTTTCGTGAAATATTTTAGAAGTTATAAATTACTGAACTTTTCCTGCAATCTTTTGCTAGCAAATTCAAGAATTTTCTTATCTTTATCGAATGTAGCTAGCACAGCTTGTTTATTTGCGCGGTATAATAACGGAATCTTTTAAGAGAAATCCATCAAATTCTACATCTTCAATATGTTGTTTTAATTCTGTGTCTATTTGATTTGATAATAATTCCAGAACTTATTTATGAATGTTGACTTTTTTTATTTTCCTCAATGAAATTTATAATTCGAGTATTCAATAACTGAAAAACAAATTCTTTTTCTATTCTTTCCAAATCATTAATTTCCTCTTCGTTATATAAATGGTAGTCATCTTTTTTTAGTTCGGGATTAAATGTGGCAGAATTTTTAGCATTATAATCATAATCTAACGGATATTTTAAGCATAAATTACCAAGTTCATTAAAATAACATTCTATGTTAAATTTATGCGGATAAGAAGAAGTATCAACTATAATTTCAATAACACCGAGTTTAATATCTTTCAATAAATGTGTATTTATTGATTTGAAATTTGCCTTTATTCCATTAAATTGATTAATGTATAATGCGTACTCGTTTAAATTTTCATGAAGTATATCATTTAAATATTTAACACGGAACATTTTGTTTTTTATAAAATAATCGTTTAATTCATCTTTCCAGTTCATAGCTTAAATTTTTAAGAGGTTTATAAATGGAGCTCCAGTCATATTTACTAAATCATTTTGAATATCAGATAAATCGATATTTAATACTCCATTTTTTACAGAAACGGCTCCATAAGTATGTATTCCAATTCCCTTTAGAGCTTCTTTTGTTGTAGATTCAACTTTTTCACAAATCCTCATACCTGGACCTTTCTGCCGCTTAACACCGTTCTCTTTGTTTCCAGGAATACTATAAATTTTGTTTTTTCTATAATCAACAGCATCTTGGAATAATTCAGCATTTTCATCTTTTGATAATTCTGTTGATATACTATCTAATGTTGCATAAATAAAATAAAAATTATTTTCGATTTTGTTTTTTACCTCAAGTATTTTAATTTTTAATCCATCAGCACCACATGCACTGTCTTTTTTATGAATAGAATCTAAATCCCCTCCCGACCTAATACTTTCGAAATGACCTACATTATCTAATCTACCATCTTTCAGAGGGTATTCACTTAATTTCTGAACATTTAAATAATTATCAAAAAAATGTGCGTCTGGATACCAAATTAATGAATTATGATTTATTTTAACTGCATCAAAAGATGAAAGGTTGTAGGGGTCATAAAGATTTTTATTATTCTTAAATTGATTAAATATTTCAATATCTGAATAGACATTTTGTATAGGTTCATTTACAATATCAAATAGATCCTTACGACTATTTAAGTAACCACCTGTTTTTGTTATTATTTTATTGTTATGATGCTCTTTAAGTCTAGATTGAAGGTTATTACTAATACCTACATACAAAGGACAAAACTTTTCTTCTTGACCAATAACGGGTATTTTTACACCAACAATATAAACGCCAGGAATTGGAGGAATATCATCAAAATACTTTTCATCGAAATACCAAGGATTTTTTGATGCATATTTTATTAACGGAGATGTAAATTTTATTGTTTCCATATACATATATTTTAATTTAGAAAGTTAAATAATTTAGTTTTGTGACGATTGAGCATCAGGCTTTATACGATATTCTTCAATAGGTTTAGTCCATGAAATTTTACCGATATCCATTGTAGTCCAATGTGAACCATCAAATAGACACTGGATAGTTTCTCCATTTTCATAAGCTTCTTTAAGAGCTTTATACGGATCAACTTCCGGAGCAGAAGATGTGATTAAATTGCTTTTCATAGTATTTATTATTTTATAAATATATTAACTTAATTTAACTAATTCAACATCTTTGGCAAACATCTTCGTAAACCTAAGATAAACTTCAAGTGTTTCAATATCTTTATAAAGCGCTAATTTTGATAAGCTGAATATATATTGATTCTTAAAATTATTATTTACTACTTCACTTTCCATATTATTCATAATTACATCATTATTTAACAACTTCAAACTAAAATCCGCAGAAGCAAAATACATGATTAACTTAAAAATAGCATCACAGGCTTTTGTTTTCTCCATTTTCAAAAGAGTAGCAAAACGTAATCCTAATTTTTCTATGGTTTTAGTATACATAAATATTTCATTCGTTTTCTTATCAACCTCCCATAATACGGTATAGCTTTGATGGATCCAACTATACAAATTTCCCCCAATTTTATCTTCTTCATTAAAATACTCAGATTTAAAATCTCTTGATTGGATATTATGTTTTTCTAAATTTGGACAATTTATAAAAACAACTGTGGGTTTATGTAATTTAAATTTTTCAGACATTAATTTACTGAAATTTTGAAATACGATATCAAATGTGTTTTCTAAATTGACATTGTCTTTTAAAAAATCATTCATTGTATGATTGCTTTATTATTTTTATTAATACTCTTAATCTGTTCCATTTGTTTGTCAACCAAATGTTTTTTAAAGTACAATTCTTCTATTGCTTCATTGCCACAACTTATTAATCCTTCGCTACCAGGTACTAAAAAAGTATTTTACAAAATTAAAAGCTAAAAAGAATTGTATTGGAGTACTTATTTTAAAATAAATAATCCATTTATAACATACATAACTCCAAAAAGATGCTATTATTAAGCCCAGCAATTGCATTGGCTTTGGTGAAATTAATAATAGTATTAGCTTAAATGCAATACATTCAACATGTATTTGGGTTATGTTATTTTCTGGAAGCTTTTTCTTCTAACAATAATTCTAATGCATATGAAAATTCATGGTGTTTAATATCCATATCAGGAACATAACGCAAGATCATTTTGAATACGATGAAATGAGCGATTAATCCTATTAAAATGATACCGAAGTTGTGGAATGATATTGCTATTGGCAACACAATCGCCAATTGAAAAAATAATGTTGCAATAAATATGTTTGATTTTTTTGTTGCTTTTGTTGCAAATTTTGAAAAGACAATAATTTTTTTCAAAAATGAATCAGATATCGTTTTTATATCACTTAATTCAGATTGAACTTTTTGGAAATTGATATTTTTCATGGCCTTAAGTTTTTTAGTTATTAATAATTTATATTACAAATTAGAATACTTGATTTAGTATACTTATTTTTTTTAAAGATTGATTTCTTTATTTAATTTATTTTATTGATAAATGTAAAATTATAGTACTAACAAAAAAAAGTAAAATATGAAAAGACAATTGTGTGTCCAATTTAAAATTAAATTTTAAAATTCTCAATACTCTTATTTCAATTCTTAAGAGACTTATTAAGACTTTGAAGGAGTAATTATTTTGCTAATAATAGCCATTAACCTTATGGTATAAGATCTTTCGATCAGGATTAACATCTTCTAAAAGTTTGATGTCTCTTCTTATAGTTCTTCGAGAAATTTCATATTTAGTGCAGGTTTCTTCAACATTAATAAATAACCCATTTTTCAATAATTGATACAAATCAATTAGCCGTTTCACTTGATTTTGCAAAACTATTTGCCTTTCGCTAATTGCAATTTTCTTTTTTTTGACATTAAGTTTATATAAAGCAATTTCAAAAGAAATATTAGGATTTATTTTTTTCAAAAAATTCAAATCCCTTCCTATAGTTCTAACACTTGTATCATATCTAAATGCAAGCAGTTCTTTATCAATATAACTACCCCATTCAATCAAATGATATAAGGTTAATATTCTGAATACTCTTTTTTTAAATTGTTTTTTTCTGAAAGCAACTTCTCGAATCACCATTTCTAAATTACTTTTAATAATTGGCAACAAAAGTTTTTTACTTAATATTATAGGTAATTTTTCAATATTTTTGGATAATGGCCAAGGTACTTTAGTTCGAATTTCGCCTGATACTAAAATTATACAATCATCATAATTAAAGTACTCATCCATAAAAGTACCTTCGCCTGAATAACTGAGTATTTCATTTATTCTTTTAGAGTCAATAATTCTAATAAAACAAGGAATCGCCACAAAATCTGCCATAACAACTGGTACAAAAATTTGCACATTAAGTTGTTTAGCAACGTCATGAACGTATTTTACAAGTTCTTTATTTTCTGACCATAAAATTATGGTATCTGTAGTTGAATACAATTTTCGAATATTTAAATTAAATGTCTACTTTTTTTACCTTATTAATATTTTTAATTAATCTAACTATTTTACGTTATAATAAAATACGTCTTTTTATTTTTTGCTAAATTGATTAAATAAAATTTCTTTAATTATTTATTATCTACTTGATATTAATGATAGTTATAAAACAACGATGCTCAAAATTTCAGTATTGTTAATCAGTTTTAAATATTTGTTGTTCTAATTCCGGCAAGTCAATTGTTCAAAATGGTAGTATTGTATCTATAATATTTTCTTCAGTTTGATTAGTTTTTAAAAAAACATTCAGTAATTTCTTGTGCCTTATATCCGTAAAGGTTGTAACAAAATTCGTATTATTATTTGAAACACCCATTAATACTTCGGCAGTAATATTTTTATAGGCAAATAAAACTTTCAGAGCTTTAACTTTATTAATTATTATTTCAATTTTATACTCCGGCAAAAATGTGTAAAAACAATCTTCTCTTATATTTCTTTTATTGAAGCAAATGGATTCAATATCAGAAGATTTTAATGGACTTGTAAACACTTTTTTCATTATTATATTCATATCATGCTTCACTGAATCCGGAAAAACGAAATAATAAATTTTGTTTACCATAATTTTATTTTGTGTTATGAGTTTTTCTGCAACGGCAAGGATAATTATTAATTAGTGTTTTTATATTATTTGCTAAACTAATTATATTAGAATTGTTTATTATTAATTCCCAACATTCGATTTTAGTTTCATTCATGTAATATATAATTTTCAATACAGGTATTTTACTTCGAGTCATTATTTTAAACTTTAAATTGGGATCAATAAATTCTAATTTACTATCTGCCAATTTTTTGTTTAATATTTGAATTAGCCAATAATAAATCCTTTCTAATTCTTCTATTATTAAAAATTCTAAATTGATTTTTATTTTTCTTTTAGAAATAATCATTATTAATTCTGCTTCAAGCCAATCACTATCATATAGCTTATTATATAAATTATCGAACTGATATTTTATAACATGAATCTTCATAAGATCTCCGTTGTGATTTTTCATTGAAATAAATAATTAGAGTTTTGTTTTACCAAATTTATATCTCAATTCAAAAAATAAAGAATATGAATAGACAACTGTGTGACCATATAATTATTTTAAAAATAAAATTACCATAAAACCTCTTTTTTTATGAATTGTTTATTTTTAGAATGGTCTTCGACATTAATATTTTCTTTGTTTTCATGTGAGGGCATAATACTATTTATTATAAACACCAATCCAAGAATTGCTAAAATAATGAGCGAATATTTATATATTATTTGCCAGTTCCGATATGAAAACTAACGGATTATGATAGGAGAGTAACTTAATCAATACAAATTTAAACTATTTTTTATGGAAGTATTTGGATTATTAATAATGGTTTAGATTTGGCTCAAAATCAGATAATAAATAACAAATTGTTTTTTAGGGATAATTTGGAAATTTCACATCCTCAGCTCCCAGAAGATCGGAAATTTCAGACCTCTCTTTTAAACGAGGGAAAGGTCTTTAAAATCATTATATTTAGGCTATATATGCTGGGGTCAGTTTTTTCGATCAAATGGGGTTTCGCTTAGGGAAATTCCCAATAAACTGAATAAAATATAGCTCGACACGTAAACATAATTATAAAAAATTAAATAGCCAATATATTAGCTATATAACTAAAATAAAGCTATATTTGATTAATATATTAGCTAAAATGACGAAATTTGGAGTAGAAAAAAAACCGTTTGATGTTTTAAAGGAATTAGCTGAAAAGCATAAATTGTTAAGAAAGCAAGCTGGTTTATCGCAAAGTGAATTAGCCAAACGATCAGGTGTATCATTAGGCAGTATTAAACGTTTTGAACTTACGGGACAAATCTCTTTAGAATCATTACTCAAATCGGTTCAAATACTTAATCGCATTGGTGATTTTGAATTGATTTTAAATTCAGATGACAACTTGAAGAATATTGACAAACTTTTTAGTGATAGAACAAAAATTTAATCATGGAGCATGTAAAAAAAATAATTGTTTCTATACAGTTCAGTAAAAATGAAATTGAGTTAGGTGAATTAGTAAGTGAAGGGCGTGATATTTATTTTAAGTATTATACCGACTTTATTACTAAAGGCATAGAGATATCTCCCATTAAATTAAAATTAAATGCAGGTATAAATAATGCAGATGCTATTCCATTTGATGGATTGTTTGGGGTTTTTGCAGATTCATTACCGGATGGTTGGGGAAAATTATTATTAGATAGAGCATTAACGGCAAAAGGAATTGATACAAGTAATATGACCATGCTTGACCGTCTGGCATTTGTTGGAAGTAAAGGCATGGGCGCATTAATTTATAAGCCTGAAATTGATGATGGAATACATAAACAATTTCAATTTGAATTAGATAAAATTGCAAAAGCCACGCATCAAATTATTTCAGGAACGTCTTTAGAGATACTTGATGAATTGTATATATTGGGTGGTTCCTCAGGTGGCGCTCGTCCAAAAATATTAGTAGGTTATAATCCCCAAACACAACATATAATTGGTGCTGAAAAAGATTTACCAATTGGCTATGAGCATTGGATAATAAAATTTCCATCATCTTCTGACAAAGCTGATATAGCTAATATTGAATTTGCTTATTATAAAATGGCGCTAGATG
>CANJPX010000073.1 GCA_947476185.1 Bacteroidota bacterium | reverse complement strand
TACATTGGTTTTGTTCTGTTAATAGGCACAATGGTTACAATGAGTATATATCAAAAGATTGACGTGGTTAGCGATGACTATTATCAAAAAGAATTGGTATTTCAAAAGCAGATCGATCAAACAAAAAATGCTGATGCACTTGCTGAAAAAATTTCTCATGTAATATCAGATAATGCTTTAGAGATAAAATTCCCAAGTGTGTTTAATGGCAAAAAGGTTTCAGGTGAATTTGTTTTTTTTCGACCATCGGATGCTTTAAAAGATTTTAAAACGGAAATTCAGTTGGATGTAAATTCTCAACAACAGATTCTACTTAATAAGTTCACTAAAGGTATGTATAAGATGCAAGTTTCATGGGATGTGGATAATATCGCTTATTATACGGAAGAAATAATAGTTATTCCCTGAACAATATGAATAGTTTATTACCTGCATTAACATTAGGGTTTTTGGGAAGTTTTCACTGCGTTGGCATGTGTGGCCCAATAGCTCTTGCTCTTCCTTTGAACAGAGAAAGTTTATTTTCTAAAATTTTCGGAGCGTTACTTTATAATTTCGGCAGAGCATTTATGTATGCTTTGTTTGGTGGATTGTTTGGTTTGCTGGGTCAAAGTTTAGTGTTGGCCGGATATCAGCAAGCATTGTCAATCAGCATTGGTGTTATAATATTGGTCGTTGTGCTGCTTCCGGCTTCACTGACAAATAAATTTAAGATCACCGCAATTATATATTCGTATTTAGGAAACATTAAACAAAAATTAGCGGTTCTTTTTAAGAAAAGTAACTTCTCTTCACTGTTTTTTATTGGGATATTAAACGGTTTATTGCCCTGCGGCTTGGTTTATTTGGGGATTGCAGGTGCTATTGCGACAGGGAATGGTATTCAAGGAAGTTTATTTATGTTTCTTTTTGGATTAGGAACCATTCCTGCTATGATCTCCCTGAATTTGATAAGCGGAAGTATCAGTGTTAATTTTAGGAATAAGATCAATAAAGTAGTTCCTGTATTCGTTGTTTTTATGGCGCTTTTGTTGATCCTTAGAGGTTTGGATTTAGGGATTCCTTATGTTAGTCCGAAAATGTCATCAACAGCTCCCGTGTGTTCTAAATGTTGTCATAAATAATTTCCAGACTGAAATTTTAGCATCTTTCCATTTTTAAATTAATAAGATGCTATAAATACAATATCTCTCTACTGTAAACGGAATAAAATTGTAATTTTAGCAAACATTAAAATCATTTCGATTGATTTTATAAAATCTATTAGTCGAAGTATCAGTAAAAAATATTATTCTTTCAGGCTTATGCAGAATATTATCAGGATCACAAAAGAATTTAATTTTGAAATGGCCCATGCTTTATTTGGTTATGACGGTCCATGTAAAAATATTCACGGACATTCCTATCAGCTATCTGTTACAATAAAAGGGAAGCCGATAAGCGATCCGAATGATCATAAACAAGGGATGATCATGGATTTTTCAGATTTAAAGGCGATTGTAATGCCGATAATTAACGAATTGGATCATTCGACAATATTGAACGGGAATTCTGAACATAAAAAATTAGCAGAAAAAAATATATTATTCGATAAGCTTGTTTTGGTAAATTATCAACCAACGTGTGAAAATATGCTAATCGATATAGCCAAAAGAATCAAGGATAAATTACCTGAGCAAACACAATTGCATCACCTTAACTTGCGTGAAACACCCAGCTCGTATGCCGAATGGTACGCAGATGACAATATCTGATAATTATTAATTCTCAGATATTTTCTGATTTTAATGAGACATTTTTCAATGCACACTTTAAAGAACTCAAAAGTATTTTCTTCAAAATGTTGCTTTTGATTCAAAAACGTGGAATCACATCCATTTAGCGAGAAACAGATTTAATTCCTTTCTCAGTTCCTTAAAAATTTTCTCGAAGGTATGCAGTTGTTCTGTTTCATCAGTATGGGAAAGACATTTTACGCTTTCGACTTTGGTTTCATCTTTATTAATTTCCTTTTCCAGGGATTCTTCATGAATTTTAATTTCATGTGATAAAATGTCTATTTGTTCCTTTTGGATTTTTAGCTGATTTTGAAAATGTTCCACATTTGCTAAAACGTCTTTCGTGGAATATTTTTTGGCGATTTCTGCAATTCTTCTTTGCATGATGCTTAACTCATCCTTATAAAAGAATAAATTATTTAACCATTCTTTATGTTCTTCATGAATTTGAAAAGTTTCTGTAGTTTTCATCGTTTTTTAATTTAAAGGCAATGCAAATCTATTCAGGATGTATTCTTTTTCCTGTGATTTGTATCAATATACCTGGTGATTATTGTCAGATTTGAAGTTTTTGTTATAAAATATCGTTTTTAAATCGAAAAGTCTATGCTTTAAACCTAGGATCATATGTGTTAAAAACGTGATAAAAATCATATAATAATGCATTTTTATAGTCTATTTTATGCATTTTTCTGTTTTACTGACTATATTTGTATGACAAAACCAACTGAAAAAAACCTTTCTGATGCTCAAGGAAATAGAAATGCTTGATGCTTTGTTTAAGCATGCCACTGAAGGGATAATTGTATCGGATACGAAGGGGAAAATCATAATGATAAACCCTATCGCAGAAAAACTTTTCGGCTTTTCGAAGGATGAATTGTTGGGCGAAAAAATAGAGTTGTTAATTCCTTCTCGTTTCTCACACAATCACGTGAAAAAGAGAGAAGGATATGCAAAAACTTCTCCTTCTAGGGCTATGGGGATAGGAATGGACTTATTTGCTATGCGTAAGGACGGCTCAGAATTCCCCGTTGAGATCAGTTTGAGTAACTTCAAAACAAGTGCAGGTGATTTTATCATGAGCTTTATTGTTGATATTACAGAACGTAAAAAACATGAAGTTGAATTAAATAAAGCTCATGAGGAAATCAAAAATCTGAATATAGAACTTGAAAATAGGGTTGAGGAAAGAACCGAGGAACTTGCTCGTGCAATAAACAGGCTTGCTGAGTCGAAACAGGAGGTAATGCGGGCCCTTGAGAAAGAACGAGAATTGAATGTTCTTAAATCAAGATTTGTGACCACTGCCTCCCATGAATTTAGAACTCCCTTAGCAACAATTTTATCTTCTGTTTCTCTTATTTCAAAATATAATTTAACGCAGGAAGAAGAAAAACGGTTAAAGCATATCAACAGGATAAAATCAGCCGTAAATAATCTGACAGAAATCCTTAATGATTTTCTCTCACTTAGTAAATTGGAGGAAGGAGTCATCAGAAACAATCCTCAGGAAATAAACATTTCTGATTTTGCCAAAGATGTTACCGAAGAAATGAAAGCGATGCTTAAAGAGGGACAAACGATCGTCTATAAACATAGCGGAAATGCTAAGATCAAACTTGACAAACAATTGTTAAAAAATGTGTTGATCAACTTGCTTTCGAATGCTATTAAATATTCATTAGAAGGTACTGCAATAGAGTTTGATACCAATAACCAAAAGCTGGGATATGTTCAGATTTCAATAAAAGATAACGGGATCGGAATTCCGGAGGAAGACCAGCCTCTTTTATTTGAACGCTTTTTCAGAGCTCAGAATGCCGGTAACATTCAAGGAACCGGGCTTGGTTTGAATATTGTGAATAAATATCTAGAGTTGATGGAAGGTGAAATATCCTTTGTAAGTAAAATTAATGTTGGGACAACCTTTAATATTTTAATACCGACTTTAAATAATTAGTAATTGTTTTTTAACCAATAACCTGTTTAGTAAATAAATTAAATTAATAAAAAAGTATAATGAAAACGATTCTATTGATTGAGGATAATTTTGAAATGCGTGAAAATACCGCAGAAATACTGGAGTTAGCGAAATATGAAGTTATTACTGCAGTAAATGGAAAAGAGGGTGTAAAACTTGCCATTGAACGAAAACCTAATTTGATTGTTTGCGATATCATGATGCCCGAATTGGATGGGTATGAAGTATTAAATTTATTAAGCAGAGACAATGAAACTGCCGGGATACCTTTTATTTTTCTGACAGCCAAAGCTGAAAAAGGAGATTATAGAAAAGGAATGGAAATGGGCGCTGACGATTATTTAACAAAACCTTTTGATGATATGGAATTGTTATATGCCGTGGAAGCTCGATTGAAGAAAAATGAAATGCTTAAGGCTGATTTCGTGCGTACATCGGAAGGTTTATCTTCTTTTATGGAGGAAGTGAATACCGATCATTTGGCAAAATTGTCTCAAAATAAAGAAGCGCGTCCCTACAAAAAGAAAGAGAATATTTACCATGAGGGAGGTATCCCAAAATCTATTTTCTTTATCAATAAAGGGAAAGTGAAAACATTGAGAGCAAATGTTGATGGAAAAGAATATATTACTGGATTGTATAAGGAGGGTGATTTTATTGGTTATACATCTCTTTTAGAGGAGATGGATTATGCAGATTCAGCTATAGCTTTAGAGGATTCTGAAATTGTAATTATTCCTAAAGAATATTTCTTTTCGCTATTATACAGTAGCAGAGATGTTGCTACGAAATTTATCAAAATGTTATCGGATAACGTTGCTGAAAAAGAGGACCGTTTGTTAAAACTAGCTTTCAATTCGGTAAGAAAAAGAGTTGCAGAAGCCTTGATCATGCTTCAGGACAGATATAAAAAAGAAGGGGATGGAAATTTCAGTATGTCCATTTACCGGGAAGATCTGGCCGGTATCGTTGGTACATCTACCGAAACGGTAATAAGAACCTTATCGGATTTTAAGGATGAAAAACTAATTCAGATAACCGGAAGTAATATTACAATACTTAATTTAGGAAAACTGGAGTCTATGCGTAATTAAGTAGTAGCTTAAAGTTTTTAACGAAAAAAGCCTGTAAATCAATTATTTACAGGCTTTTTTTACTGTTAAAGACTTTTGTGATCCCATTTGGATTCGAACCAAAGGCCTACGGTTTAGAAAACCGTTGCTCTATCCAGCTGAGCTATGGGATCATTAATGAAGAAAAAAAAAGGTTAATGATAAAGATGTTATAAGTAAAATATAACAAATAACCATTAACCATTTATTTTGTCGGGGCGGCAAGACTCGAACTTGCGACCTCCTGGTCCCAAACCAGGCGCGATAACCAACTACGCTACGCCCCGAACTAAAGCTATTAAAGAACTTTAAAAGCGGATGCAAATGTACTATTATTTTTTATTCTACAAAGAATATACTTAAATAGTTTAAAATTCTATTACACCTTACTGGCGGAGAGAGAGGGATTCGAACCCTCGGTACCGGTTTCCCAGTACGACAGTTTAGCAAACTGTTCCTTTCGGCCACTCAGGCATCTCTCCAAACCCTTTTTTCAAAGGAATGCAAATGTAAAAAAAGATTTCCTATTGCGAAACAAAAATCCATTATTCCTCAATTTATTACCACTTTCTACATTTAAGCATACTTGCTCTGTTTTTAATGAAATTATCAATTCCCTGTCTTATATTTGCTATACAATATATAATCAATTAATCAACGCATTATGCCCGCCAATTTAAGATCAACAGAGCTATTATTTGTTTATGCTTCCCTGGTATTAATTATATATGGCTGTAATGGAAACGAATCTTCCGCTGATCCAAAAATAAACGCAGGCAATGAAAATGTTTCGGCAGATCAAATAAAATATATCAAGATTGAGGATGCCAAAAACTTTCTTCCTTCCTGGTCGAAAGAGAATATACTTGTTTACAATGTGATCGGTGAGCCCGATGAATTACACCCCACAAACGGTGTTTTAGCTTCCCGCTCAGAAATTTTAGGTTATACTCAGGTTTATTTGATCGGGACAGATTTTAAAACACTTTCGTTGAGACCTATTGCCGTTAAAGCATTGCCAACAATATCAGAAAATGGAAAAGAATATACTTATGAAGTCCGCAATGATATTAAGTTTGATGATGGCAGCACATTATCTGTTGAAGATATCTTATTTACTTTTAAAGCTAACAAATGTCCGCTCACAAATAACCCAAGTGCAAAAACCTATTTAGATAATCTGATCGATATTGTCGTATCCAAAAGCAATCCAAATGCATTTACGGTTATCATGAAAGAAAAATACATACAGAATATTAGTTTTCTTTCTGAATTTCCAATCATGCAACGCTCATTTTTTGATCCTAAAAATATATTATCTAAGTATACTTTTGCTCAGTTCAATGATAAAAAATTTAAAGCGGATGAGCATAAAGATCTGAATGATTGGACCACTGAATTTAATAGTGCAAAATACAGTCGTGATCCAAAATACACTGTTGGTGCAGGGCCATACCGGGTAGAAAAATGGGATGCAGGTCAAAGTGTGACACTTGTGTTGAAAAAGGATCATTGGACAAAAGACAGAGCAGAAATGTATTTGACTTCCTATCCTGAAAAAATAATTTTCAAGTTAAACAAGGATCCTAACTCTCAGATGCTTGAATTTAAAGCCCAAACATTTGATGCCTCAACATCGCTTTCTAACAAGATGTTATTGGATCTTCAAGCCGATACAAATTTTAATGCAAATTATAATTCGCGCTTTACGGATACTTATAATTATGGTTTTATTGCAATGAATATGAAACCGGATGGAATAAAGCGCAAAAAATTGTTTGTGGATAAGAACGTCAGAAGAGCCATGGCACTGCTTGTTCCACTTGATGATATAAACATGATAACTAATAAGAACAGGAACAAAAGGGTTGTAGGTCCTGTTTCAATGCTGAAAGCAGAATATAATACCGATTTGAAATTGATACCGTTTGACATAGAAAAAGCAAAAAAAATGTTGGATGATGCCGGTTGGAAAGATACTGACGGGGATAATATCCGTGATAAGATGATTGATGGAGAAAAAGTAAAAATGGAGTTCACACTTAATTATTTTACTACTTCTGTTGAATGGAAAGATCTTGCAAAGATGGTTTCTGAACAAATGTATAAGGCCGGAGTAGTTGCCAATCTAAATCCATTGGATCCATCGGTTTTATTTGAGCAAGCAACAAATCATGATTTTGATATGCTTATAGCCTCCTGGGGCGGTAATGCGGCTCCCGAAGATTATACTCAAATTTGGCATACCTCATCCTGGGCATCAAAAGGCTCTAATTTTGTGGGCTTCGGAAATGCGGAAACGGATGCTTTGATAGATTCTATGAAATATACTTTGGATCCTTTGAAATCTACACCTATGTTGAAACGTTTTCAGGCAATTGTTTATGATGAACAACCTTACATTTTTTTGTTTGCCGGCTTAAGAAGAAATATTATTCATAAACGCTTTGGTAATCAAGAAATGTATTTTGAAAGACCCGGTGTTTGGTTAGGTAGTCTCCGCTTATTATCTAATGGAGGCTCTTCCATGAAACTTTCTGCAATCCCGAATTAAATATGAATTTTAATAATCGAAAAGTAAGCGTTACAAATAATTTTTCTTTTTGATATCGAAATAACATGCTTCAATACATTGTTAAACGTATTTTAATTTTCATTCCTACCCTTATTGTCATTACGCTTTTAGGATTTATTATTAGTATAAATGCTCCCGGAGATCCTGTTGAACGTATGGTTTCCTCCTCCCAGAATAATGGTGAACAGGGTGCCCAATCGATCAGTCAGAAAGAACAAAAGAAATTCTGGTGTTCTAAATTAGGTTTAGATCTTCCTGTCTTTTATTTTTCTTTAACATCTCTCGCATGCCCCGATACGCTTTATAAGATATATGATAAGAATGAAAGAGAAGCATTGGGCCGGTTGATTTCTAAATACGGCAATTGGCAAGAGATCCAAAAATATTACTCTTCACTTATTCGATTTAATGAGTTTCAACTTGTTTTTGTAGCGGATAGCAATCTGTTAAAACAATATGATAAAAGTGCAGTATTAGAAACGATGAATCAGATAAGGTTTGAATCATCAGCATTAAAAGCTTCTTATGAATCCTCTGTTATTGAAGCAAAGAATATCAAGATCTCAAATTTAATTTCTTCCTATCCTTTTTTATCTTCACTGAAACCGGCATTCGAACTAGTAAAACAAAATTATTATTCAATTGAAAAAAATTCCAGCACCTGGAAAAATTATGTTCCTAGGATCGCTTTTTATGGATTTCAAAATCAATACCATCGTTGGTTGTTTGGTGATGGAGGAAAGTTTTCAAAAGGATTATTATTCCATGGTGATTTTGGGACATCTTATGTTACCCATCAACCTATTGCAGATGTAATATATTCAAAGATCGGATGGTCTCTTTTCTTTTCGATGCTTTCTGTTCTGTTAGCTTATTTGGTAAGTATCCCGATCGGAGTAAAAGCCGCAGCAAACAGAGGAGGGCGTTTTGATAAAATATCTTCACTCGTTTTATTTTTACTTTATTCCATGCCTTCATTTTGGTTGGCCACATTATTAATAATGACTTTTGCGAATACAGATGTATTGCATTGGCTGCCTGCATCAGGTGTAAAGCCTGCACTGGGGTATCCTGACGGAGCATCTTTTTTTGAAATGATGAAAATATCTTTTCCATATATTATCCTTCCTGCAATTTGTTATACATATAGCTCTTTTGCATTTTTATCCCGTACCATGCGTGTTTCAATGATCGAGATCGTGAACCAGGATTATATCCGGACTGCCAAAGCAAAAGGGTTGACGGAGAATAAAGTAATCTGGAAACATGGATTCAGAAATGCATTGTTGCCAATTATAACAGTATTCGCAAATGTTTTTCCTGCTGCTATCGGTGGCTCTGTGATCATCGAGAGTATTTTTACAATTCCCGGAATGGGCTCCGAAACGATTTATGCAATTCAAAATAATAATTACCCGATGATTATTGCTGTTCTTACTATCACAGGTTTTCTAACGCTTATCGGGTATTTGATCTCAGATATTTTATATGCGATTGTTGATCCTAGAATTTCTTTTAAATAGTGGAAGAGAAAAAATCACATATAGAAAATGAAAAAATAGAGCTCGGATCTGAAAAAGATTTTAGCTTCAGAAAATATGCCTGGCGACAATTCAAAAAAAATAAACTTGCCTATTACTCCTTCCGAATTTTAATTTTTCTAATTATTTTATCCGTTATTTCACCTGTAATTGCTACGGATGAGCCCTTATATTGCAAATACAAAGGGGTGAATATGTTCCCTGCATTTTCATTATTTAATAAGTGTGAAATAAAAAATGTGGATGGATCTTCTGAAATAATTCAATATGATATAACCGATTGGAAACGATTAGATGCGACCACTATTATTTTTGCTCCTGTTGCATATGCTGCGAATAAAACAGATTATGATAATGCCGATTATGTCTCACCTGGTGGAGGTCAGGTATTTAAAGATAAAGAGGGTAAATTATTAAAAATGCCAATTAAGTTCAGGCATTGGTTGGGAACCGGCAAAGCGGGTGAAGATGTGCTTTCCGGATTAATAAATGGAACACGTATTTCTTTGTCGATTGGAATTTTATCAATGCTTATCGCTTCATTTTTAGGAATCTTTTTGGGTGCTATGGCGGGCTATTTTGGTGATCATAAATTACAAACTACCAGAGGTTCTTTTTGGACAATGGCAATTGGATTGCTGATGGCATATTATTATGGTTTTTCTGTTCGTTACTATAACATCATTGATGGTTTTGCAACTTCAGGTATAGCAGTTCTCTTTCAACTGCTAATTAGCATCCTGATTTTTCTATCTGTTTTATATTTGTTTTACATGCTTGGAAAAAGAGTTGGAGAAATTTCATTTTTAAGTACTCCTGTATTTATTCCTGTCGATTCAATTGTTTCAAGGATCATTGAAATATTAATTTCCATGCCTTTGCTTATTTTGATCATTTCAATTTCCGCTATCGCAAAGGAAAGATCAATTATCAATTTAATGGTTATTATTGGATTAACCTCCTGGACTGGCATTGCCAGGTTAACGAGGGCAGAATTTTTGCGTATCTCTAATCTGGAATATATTCAGGCTGCTAAATCAATGGGGTTCAAGGAATACAGGATCATTTTCAGACATGCATTACCGAATGCATTGGCTCCCGCTTTGGTCGCAATAGCTTTTGGTGTCGCATCCGCAATTTTAATCGAATCATCCTTATCTTTTTTGGGGATTGGTGTTCCTCCGGAAACGATCACTTGGGGTGCCTTATTGAGTGCAGGTCGTGAACAGTACAGCGCTTGGTGGCTTGTTGTGTTTCCCGGTTTGGCAATTTTTTTAACAGTTACTATTTATAATCTTCTGGGTGAAGGTTTAAGAGACGCTCTTGATCCGAGACTGAAAAAATAATCAAAACAACTTTGATTTCATTATTAAAAATTATTCCTTTTTACCAAAAGTAAATTTCAATCCTATATTTATTCCCCAACTGCTGAATGGCAAAAACAATTTCAGTGATTTGTTTGTCTGATAGGGCTCTATTGTTGCATTAGGATCATAGCTTTCTACAAATTCTGTTTCTTTATCTCTCAGATCCATCGAGGATAATTTGTCTTCTCCATTGACAAGATATTTGGTGACAGTCGCATTTTTTGGTGCCCATGCTTGGGAAACAAAATTCAATTCAGCAAATAATCCTAACTTGTCATTTAGAGAAAAATCTGCTCCTAAGTTGCCTTTAAATCCTAAGGATAATCCTCCGTTAAATTCTGTGGTCTCTTCAATTCTATTTGTTGTTTCCGACCACATATAATTATAGCGCAACGATTCGTCAATTAATTTAGTTCCCAGGCCTAGGATTAATCCAACTTTTGCATAAGGTTTGATCTTTTCTCCTGTAGATATTTTTATAGTTGGAATAAGCCTGTACATTCTTCCTTTTAGTGTTTCTTTGTTAGGAGGAGTATTGGGGTCATAAGAATCTTGAAAATCAATTTTTCCTCCCATCAGATAAGTGAAATTTATTTCTGCTGCGATATTTTTGGAAAACCCATATCCTCCGCCAATTCCCAGATCAAATCCTTTTCCAAATGATCCGTGAACAGATTCTGTTTTGCTGGGACTGTAATTGGCGCTTACAGGTATGGATGCAAGGCTGAAATTATAGGAGCTGTTTGAATTAAGGTAAAAGCCTTGAGCAAGGCATATAGATGACGTGAATAATCCAAAGAATAGATTACACATTTTTATATTTATAATTTTCATGTTTTTTTCGACAAATATAATTTGTTATGAATGGTGAGTCAATTTTTTTCAATTGATTGAAATCATTGACTTCCATTTTTTTGTTTGAATCAACCTCTGTTTGTTTAAAACTTTTACAAAAAAAGCCAATTCGAATGGGTACTAATTAATAAGTTTATAATGTAAAAAACGTCACATATAAATGCTTTCCAAACGGAAGGTCAGGAGGAACTAATGAACGTACATCTTATCGCTATTGGTGGAAGTGCAATGCACAACATGGCCATCGCTATGCACAAAAAAGGTTTTAATGTAACAGGCTCTGATGATGAAATTTTTGAGCCATCAAAAAGCAGATTAGCAAAACTTAATTTGCTTCCTTCAAAAGAGGGATGGGATGTAAATAATATTCATAAAGGTCTAGATGCAGTGATTTTAGGAATGCATGCCCGGATTGATAATCCGGAATTGATAAAAGCACAAGAATTAGGTTTGAAGATCTATTCTTATCCTGAATATATTTACGAACAGACGAAAGATAAGATCAGAGTGGTTATTGGCGGGAGTCACGGTAAAACAACTATCACTGCCATGATCCTCCACGTTCTTAATTTTCATAAGATCGATTGTGATTATTTGGTAGGTGCACAATTAGAAGGTTTCGATACCATGGTGAAGTTGACGAAAGAAGCGAAAATAGCGGTTATCGAGGGCGATGAATATTTATCATCACCAATTGACAGAAGACCAAAGTTTCATTTGTACAAACCCAATATTGCGATTTTAAGTGGAATCGCTTGGGATCATATTAATGTTTTTCCCACTTTTGATTTTTATGTTGAACAGTTCCGGATCTTTGTAGATCAGATAGAGCAGGGTGGAAGCCTTGTATATTGCGAGCTGGATGAAGAAGTGAAAAAAGTTTGTGAAGGAGCTCGTTCTGACATTAAAAAGTTTCCATACGGCATACCAAAACATAAAATAGAAAATGGAATTACAATTTTGACCGTCCAACAACCATCAACTAACAACCATGAACTAAACATTTTCGGTGACCACAATCTGATGAATCTAAATGGTGCCCGAATAGTTTGTAATCAACTGGGGATAAATGACGAACTGTTTTATGAAGCAATAAAAAGTTTTAAGGGAGCTGCTAAACGATTGGAGTTAGTCAAAAAGAATGCTAGTTCGGCTATGTACAAAGATTTTGCGCATTCTCCTTCAAAATTAAAAGCGACAACCCAAGCTGTTAAAAAACAATTTCCGGATCGGAAATTAATTGCCTGCATGGAGCTGCATACATTCAGCAGTTTAACGGAAGAATTTTTAAAAGAATATGATGGTTCCATGGAATTGGCAGATGATGCGATTGTTTATTTTAACCAACACACTATCGAACATAAAAAATTGAAACCTATAACTGTGGAGCAAGTGAAAAAAGCTTTTGGTGGAAATAATATCAGAGTCATTACCGACTCTCAATTACTGCAGGATGAACTGCTGAAAATGAATTTTGAAAATAAAAATTTATTGATGATGAGTTCAGGAAACTTTGATGGTATCGATTTTAAAGCGTTCGGAGAAAAAATAATAAAATAAACCTAGTTTTCACTATAAGTAATGTTCGGATTCCTTTTTTGAAAGACCAGTCCGGCAAGTAAGGAGGATATTAATCCAAAGAACAGAACAGGAGGAACCAATTTGAATGAATTGAAATTACTTCTCTCTTCATCCAAAAAATTTGTTATCTCTAACTCTTTTAAGTTGTGTGACATTGCGGATTTCCTCGCTTCGCTTAAAAAATATTCGATGGTATCAGGTGTAATAAATGTATAATAGATATAATTAAAACAGGCTAAAATGATTGCCAGCACTATGCTATATAATACTCCGGTTTTAAGTCCTTCTTTAAACTCCATGAAACCTTGGTTGTTTCTTTTGGTAAGATAAACAGATAAAAAAACTCCGAGAACTAAAACAGCCAGCGTAATAAAATTTCTATAGATATAAACATCGATCGTGTAAAATCCTAATGATTTAGCAAATGCATACCATGCTATACAATTAATGATTCCGGCAGCTATTCCTAATTTTATATTTATTCCAATTTTCATTTTTTAATCTATTTCTCGATACAATTCTTTTCCTTTGTCAAAGAATTACTCGAAATGACATATTGCCTAAAACTTTCAAACCTGAAACTTTAAACTTTAAACTTTAAACTTTGAACTTTAAACTGATCTACCCATTCATGGAAATTAAAAACTCCTCATTTGTTTGCGTGTTTTTTATTCTGTCTCTCATAAATTCCATTGCTTCCACAGGATTCATGTCAGATAAATGTTTACGCAAGATCCAAACGCGTTGTTGTGTTTCTTTGTCAACCAACAGATCATCTCTACGTGTACTTGATGCAACGATATCAATTGCAGGGTAAATACGTTTATTCGCAATTTTACGATCCAATTGGATCTCCGAGTTGCCGGTACCTTTGAATTCTTCAAAGATCACTTCATCCATTTTAGATCCTGTTTCTGTTAATGCTGTAGCAATGATCGTTAGAGATCCTCCACCTTCAATTTTTCGTGCAGCTCCAAAAAATCTTTTTGGTTTGTGTAATGCATTTGCATCCACACCACCACTCAATACTTTTCCGGAAGCCGGTTGTACCGTATTGTACGCACGTGCCAAACGGGTGATCGAATCCAATAAAATACAAACATCATGTCCGCATTCTACCATTCGTTTTGCTTTTTCTAAAACAATGTTTGCAATTTTTACGTGACGGTCAGCCGGTTCGTCAAAAGTAGAAGCAATAACTTCAGCCTTAACGCTACGAGCCATATCTGTAACCTCTTCCGGACGCTCATCAATTAAAAGAATGATAAGATATGTTTCAGGATGATTGGCAGAAATAGCATTTGCAATATCTTTCAATAAAACGGTTTTACCTGTTTTTGGTTGTGCAACGATTAATGCACGTTGTCCTTTTCCAATAGGAGTAATCAAATCAACAATACGAGAAGACAGATTTTGTTGAGCATGACCTGTCAAATTAAATTTTTCGTAAGGAAACAAAGGAGTCAAATAGTCGAAAGGTACACGGTCGCGAACAAATGCCGGCTCGCGTCCATTTATTTTTTCTACTTTGATCAATGGAAAATATTTTTCTCCTTCTTTTGGAGGACGGATAGTCCCTCTTACAGTATCTCCGGTCTTTAATCCGAATAGTTTTATTTGTGATTGAGAAACGTAAACATCATCCGGTGAATTTAAATAGTTATAATCCGATGAACGTAAAAAGCCATATCCATCAGGCATGATTTCTAAAACCCCTTCACTGGAAACAATTCCATCAAAATTATAAAGATCCTGTGGTTTTGCATTGTTGTAACGATTGCGGTTCTGGTTATCTTTATTATCGCTGTTCCCGTTTGAATTGTCCTGAGGAACAGTCTGATTCTCCTGTGTATTCGAAGTGTTTTCTGAATTATTTTCTTGCGAGTTTTCTTGTGGGTTTTCTTGTTTGTTTTCTGAAGTATTTTCTTGAATTATTTCGGAAACAATAGGGGAGTTATTATTTGTATTTTCTGAAGAATCATTTTTTGTTGTATTAAAATCTTCATCATTAAAAATGGTTGCCGGTTCTTCTTGCCTAACCTTTGGGTGATTATCGGTATTTTCAGGTTTGATCTTTCGTGGGCGTAGAATCCGTTCTTCCGATTTAATATTTAATGGCTTTTGGTCCGATACAGATGGACTTATAGCTTGTTGGTCCAGTATTTTATAGATCAATTCTTGTTTTTTTAGAGCTTCAAATTTTGGAATATTAAGACTTTTTGCAATTTCTCTTAATTCTCCAACAAGTTTGTTGTTCAATTCAATAATGTCGTGCATAGGTTGTTTGTTTGGTTAATACATCAATTCGGATGATTGATTTTTTAAGATAGGATGGTAAAAATATTTTTGTGTTTTATTATTCGATAAAAATACGATTGTGATTGTTATGAGAATATATAACAGCGGAAACGCTTTGCAATAATACTAAGAATTTTTAATATACAAGTAATAAATAAAAATAAATTATGCCCTTTTTCCGAGTTCTATAACTTCCAAATCTTTGATCTTATCACCATCAATGGTAAAACGAACGAGCGTTTTTACTGCGTGAAACCCGTGATTTCCTGCAGCACCCGGATTTATATGCAGCAATTTATGTTTATCGTCATACATTACTTTTAAAATATGTGAATGACCGCAAATAAACAATTGAGGCTTGTTCCGTTTTATTTCTTCCAATGCTTCAGCTGAATATCTATTTGGATAACCACCAATATGTGTGATATAAACAGTTACATTTTCGCACATAAATACTTGATTCAAAGGATGCACTTTTCTTACATCTTGTCCATCAATATTGCCATAAACCGCCATTACTGGTTTTATTTTTGAAAGCTCATCTGTAATTGAAATGGTGCCAACATCACCTGCATGCCATATTTGGTCACAGCCTTCAAAGTACTTGAAAATTTTAGGATCCAAATAGTTATGTGTATCTGATAGTAAAGCTATGCGTTGCATGTTGCAATATTAAATAAAAAATGTCCTCAAACAAGGAGGACATTTTTTATTTTTTAAGATCGAGTTATTATTTTACAATAGTAACATGTCCAATATAATTATGTGTTTTCCCTTTGTTATCTTTCACATCAATGCTATAAACGTAGACATCTTCTTGAACAATATTGTTATTATTTTGCACTGTCCCATTCCAACCTTCATTTATTGATTTCGATTTGAATATTAAATTACCCCAACGATCAAAGATACGCATCGTAAATTCAGCAATATATATACCTTTCGGAGCAAAAAGTGAATTTAAACCATCTCCGTTTGGAGTAAATGCGTTTGGAATATAAAGACTATACTCGGGGAGTATCGTAAGACAGTTTGTAGCGACATCCGAACATCCACCTAGGCTTTGAACAGTTAGTGTAACACAATATTGACCAGAATCAGCATAAATATGTGAAGGGTTAATCAAGTTGCTGGTATTAGATTCATACAAATTTGTTGGATCCCCAAAGTCCCATAACCAATTAACTGCATTAATTGAAAGGTCGGTAAAATTTATTATAGGTGCTTCCATCGTAGCAGGTTGAGGGCCTAAAATAAATTGGGCTGTAGGTTGAGGATAGATAGTGATCATATTATTCAACGTAGTTGTAGAAGAACATCCTCCATTTGAAATAGCCGTTAATGTAATGTCATAAGTTCCTGCATTATAACAAACGGGTTCAGGGCTCTGAAGGTTAGAAGAAGAACTATTACCAAAATTCCAAGCCCAGGATGCAACTGATCCGCCAGCTACAGTTGTTGCATCAACGAATGTTATACATATAGGTTCACATCCACTTGAAACATTTGAATTAAAGGAAATATTTGGTAATGGAAGAACTGTAACAGTTATAGCAGCAATTGCAGGAGTTACCGTACACCCATCCGTTATTGTAACTGTATAGGTTGTTGTTGCAACTGGAGATACAGAAAGTGAAGAACCACTACCAGCACCTGGCATCCAGTTGTAAGAATAAGTTCCATCACCTCCAGATGCTATCGCAGATAATGAGGTGCTAACACCTGGACAAATAGAAACATTTGCACTGCCAATAACAGCTAAAGGAGGGTTTACCGTAACAATAACTGTTTGAGGGCTTTGTGAAACACATCCTGCAGTATCAGTTGCCGTTACAGTATATGTGGTAGTTGTTGTAGGCGAAACAGAATAATTGGGACCGGTGAAAGCAGGAGCCGTCCAATTAAATATATATCCACCTAAAGTATGTCCTCCCGATGCTGATGCTATGAGTGTAGTACTTTGTCCAATACAAATTGTTACCGGAGGAATATTATCAATAACTATTATTGTTGGTTGAATTATTGTTGTACTTGCTGTTACTGTGCAACCGCTTGCATCAGTTATTGTGCAGGTGTATGTGCCAGCACATAATGCTGAAGCGGTAGGCGTTGTTTGTCCGTTATTCCAAAGATAGCTATATGGGCTTATGCCTAAGCTAGCAATTACTGTTGCTGTTCCATCACATACACTATTGCAAGTGACGGGTGTATTAGTAATTGTCGCAGAAACGCCTGGAGTATTCGGGACCGTAATACAAATACTGTCAAGACAACCGTTCAAATCTGTTACCGTTACACAATAGGAACCAGGAATTAAGTTGATAGCAGTTGCAGTTGTTTGACCGTTAGACCATAAATACGAAAAGCCTCCAACACCACCGGCTGCAACAACTGTTGCAGAACCATCGGGTTGATTGCAATGTGACGTTAGAGCAGAAATTGTTAAAGCGATTGGCGTTGGTTCAATTACTTGTATCGTATCTTGTGCAGTGCACCCAAACATGTCGGTTACAATAATTGTATAAGTTGCAGCACATAAACTGTTGATATTTTGAGTAGTGGAACCATTTGACCAATTATAGTTATATCCTCCAAAACTTCCAGCAACAGCAACGGTACCTGTTCCATCGCATGAACCAAAGCAATTTGCTGGAGCTCCTGTTGCACTTAATGTTAATACTGATCCAATCGTTATTGTCACAACATCCGTTCCTGTACAGCCCAATGCATCACTTACAGTTACTGTATAAGTGGTGGTGGGTGAAGTAGGAGATACGTTCGGAGTAGCACTGGTTGAAAACCCTGGCATTCCAGGTGCATCCCAAGTATATGTATATCCAGCACCTGATGGCGTAACTCCCAAGGTGTAATTTCCACCTGCGCAAATACTGTCATCAACTCCTGCATTTGCTAAGATGCTTGGGGCAACTGTAACGGTGGCAAGTGTCATTGGTCCAATACATCCTAATGTATTACTTTGAACATAATAAGTTGTTGCACCAAAAAGAGCAGGTGTTGTATACGTTGTTCCTGTTCCTAGTAATGTTCCTGATGGTGCATCGTACCATTCATAAACATCTCCCGATGTTCCTGCAGTTAATGATGTTGTCATTCCAAAGCAAACTGTTGCACTAGGAACTATCGGAGCTAGAGGAGTTGGATTTACAGTAATATCAACTGTCCCCGGCAAACTTAAACATCCTGCTGCAGAAGATACGGTCACAGAATATGTACCAGTTGCAGCTATTGTCAC
>CANJPX010000072.1 GCA_947476185.1 Bacteroidota bacterium | reverse complement strand
TTTCGAGAACTATATATTGAGCCTTCCTATTGCGTTGTTCTTCTCTTGGATGATTACTAATATTTATATTGTTTTGCTCACAACCTTGCAAAAAAATTTATTACCTCATTTTAAATCTGGAGGTTCCGTGATTTTTTCGTTATTAATTAGAATAATGTTTTTAATTTATTTTGCTGTTCTAACATCAAAACCTATTGAGGTTTTATTATTTAGAAATAATATTACGCAAGAGATAAATATCTACAAGGAGAAGATTGTAAAAGAATTTATAGAAAAAACAAAAAGCTATTATCGTTCTGAAGAATTGGCTATTAAAAAAGTGATTCGGGATCATGAAGAAATGCGAAAATTAAACATAAACTTAAGTTCTGACATTAATGCGTTACAAAATAAATTAATTGAAGTGTCAAATAAGAAGATGCAAACAATTACGGTTATGGAAGTTGTTTGCAAAAATTCCCAATTTTATATTGAAGAAATTAAAATTTTAAGCACTAATTCCAAGCACTTTTATTCTTGGTTCATTACATTAATTATCATTTTTATTTTTCTCTTGCCTGCCATATTAAAATATTACATCTCCGAAACGAGCAGCTATTATGCACGGAAAGCGAAAATTGAAAAAGATATTATCGAAAATCACTACATGGAATCAAAAAAAATATTTACAGAATTATTATTCCAACAAACAGGTAAAAATATTTATTTGGAAGAAAAATTTAAAGACGCTCCATTTAATACCATTCCTATTGGAGAGAAGCGATTATTTGAGAAAGAAGAGGATTTCATTAGTCTAATTTACGGTGCTTAAAAAAATATTAATACAAATTCCGATTGAGAGGAGAACCTATGTCAAAGGATTCTTCATTGGAAAATATTGGGCTGAAATTGATTTTGAAAAATCTGACCAGAGGCGAGAAAATTATTACGATTTAAATATTTACGAAGCAGAAGTAACTATAACAGACATTCGTAAATTTGATGAAGGAGAATTTTTAGAGGCAAAAGCAATTGATAAGTTTACCACTAATTTCCCAAGTCCTACTCATTGCATTTATAATGACAGAAGATTTAAGATTGAAATTCAACACCCTAAAATTGATATTAACGATGAAATTTTAAGTGATGTTGTTATAGAACACGAAAAAACATTTGGCACAGTAAAAGGCAAAATATACGGATATATTTTACACTATGATTTCGAAGGAAAAGAAATAGAAATTGAAGAAGAAATAATACTTAGCCCAAACAATACCATTATCCAGGGTACAAAAACGGGGAAGTTTGAAATAGACGAAAATAAAAGGCGTGACCAATTTTATAATTCTAATGCTACAACATATTGGGGTGATTGGTATGATTTACCCAAAAAGATTAAAATAGAGCCGCCAATTGGTTGTTTTGCCCAAATTATAAGTATAGTACCCAATCTTATTTTTGGCTTATTGGCATTGGCGTTTTTGGCTGCGGTTGGCTGGAAAGTTGCGATTATTCTTATTATTATTTTTGGTTTAGGATATTTCTTATCCTTTATAAATAAGCTGCCAAAGGGAATATTATTTGGTATATCTATTATCGGGAAAATATTAACTTTTATTTTTTCTTGGTTTTTTAGATTATTCACAATGCTTTTTCTGTTAGCGATTCTTTTAGCTATCCTAAAGGGGTTTTCTGATGGAGGGTTTAATCCTAAGCCGAGAGTTAAAACTACTGATGATAAAGAAGAAACGACAACAATTAAAAAGACTGATGAAATCAATGTGAATGATTCATTAATTTCTCATTTTAGAAAGTGGAAAGACTATAGTGGAAATAAATATCAAGGTTATTTAACAGTATCAGCAAGAGATTTTTCAAATTCTCAATTGAATCGTACAAGTCTTTCTATTATTCCTCAGTCTGAAAAAGATATGAATCGTGTATACAAAAACCTTGTAACAAATGATTTGGATAAGTTAAATCGAATCTGTGCTATGTTTGATAGTGTTAGAGTTAAAAACAATATTCCTCTTGGAAGTAGGCAGTTTGCTAATATTATTGTTTCATGTATTCAGGATATTCCATATACTTTAGTCTTGCAAGATGAATGTAATCCATACATTTACAACGATGATTTTATAAAGAAATACTTGAATGATGGAGGAAGTTGTTTGCCTGATACTAAATATGGGATATTATCTCCAGTTGAATTTATGGCTCGCCTTAAGGGAGATTGCGATACAAGAACTATACTTTTATTTTCAATTTTAACAAAGTTCAATTACGATGTAATGGTTTTAGGCAGTTATTCATTTAAGCATTCTATTTTAGCTATAAATATTAAAGGAAGTGGAACCTTTAAAATGTATAACTATAAAAAATACTATGTTTGGGAAACAACAATGGAAAATATGCAAATAGGACAATTGCCATCAGAAATTTCTGATATGAATCTATGGGAAATAAATTTAATGAATAATAACAATTAAAATATAACAACTATGACAACTTCAGCTTCATTAATACAGTTATTTGCATCCTTATTAATTGGATTAACTGTTGTTTATATGACACTTTCAATTTTGCAAAAAAGGTTGATGAAAAAAAATGTTATTAATTTTGATAATACATCGTTTGCTATTTTCTCTGCAGCAGTTTTGTTTTGTGTAGGATACTTGATTTCAGGAGCAACGCAGCCTTTTCTCAGTACAATTAAAGTTATACAGCAAAGTGAAGGGACTAATTATTTGCTTGAATGCTTTAAGTATGCCGGTTTATTTTTATTTATTTCAGGCTTATTGTCATTAGCTCTTGTTCTTTGTTCTACGTTTATTTTTAAAGTAGTATCGAATGGAATTAATGGTATCGAGGAATTAAAAAATAATAACATAGCAGTTGCAATAATTTCTGCCTCTATTATAATTGCATTAGCTCTTATTGTTCGTGAGAATGCAATCGCTTTAATGGAATCATTTATTCCATATCCCACAAGTCCAGTTGTTTATTAAAATTATTTTGAAATATTAGAAGATGAACCTAAAGTGGAAATTTCACTTCATCAGCCCCGGAAGATCGGAAATTTCAGACATCTCTTTTAAACGGTGGAAAGCTCCTGAAAATCATTATCTTTAGGCTATATTTGCTGGGCAAATTTTCGATCAAATGGGGTCTCGCATAGCGAGATTTCCAAAGCCTCAGTTTTTATTCTTTAAAATGGATTATTTTCCATATTTCGGAAAAAAAATGCTTGGTTAATTTCAGCAATCGCTTCACTATCAATTAGTTTTATTTGTGGGATAATTGTTGTCGATTTTAAATAGAATTA
This sequence comes from Bacteroidota bacterium, assembly GCA_947476185.1. GTDB lineage: Bacteria > Bacteroidota > Bacteroidia > 2-12-FULL-35-15 > 2-12-FULL-35-15 > 2-12-FULL-35-15. The sequence goes on along the minus strand of CANJPX010000072.1, from coordinate 15,385 downwards.
ACCACCAAAAATTAGTAAATAATTTTGACTATGAAAAAATATTTTATTCATGATGGCAAGGAGCAACAAGGACCTTATAGTATTGAAGAACTGACATCAAAAGGTTTGACAGCCAAAACTATGATTTGGTTTGAAGGCATTGCAAATTGGACGGAAGCTCAATATATCTCAGAATTAAAACAGTTTGTAACCTCTACACCGCCGCCGTTTGAAAGACCAAATCCTTTAAATCAAACATTTGATAAGGCTAAAAAGGTAATAGGTAAAGATTATGTGAATGAAATTGAAGGTAAAATCTCAAATGATTCAGGTAAAAAAATATTTAAGTACGCTCTTCTTTTTTTAGCAATTATTGGATTAGCATTTATAATTAAAATGATTGTGCCTTCAGATTCAGAAGAGCATATGGAAAAAAACAATGCAACTAAATTTTTATTTTTAAAAGATGCTATATTAAGGCACAAGAACCCTAATTCCATCTTTTCAGTTGATAATAAACCGCTATATTGGGATATCGAGGGTCAGATTTCCAATAGTGCTAAAAATGTTACATATAAAGACATTAAACTCGAAGTTGAGTTTTTTACAGAAACAAATACTTCCTTAGGGAAAACTACTGTTACAGTTTATAAAGTTTTTCCTCCAAATAATCTACAGGACAGATTTCAAAATACTACATTCTTTGAAATTAAGCTTGATGAGGATGCTCCAAAAGATACCTATACCTTAAACACTAAAGTGAAAATTCTTAACGCTGGTGTGTACGATGACAAAAAGACTGTCAATTAATTGTGCTAGAAATCTTATTTAGCTGACAGTTTATGGATAAAAATATAATATTTTAAATAAATAAAACTTATAATTGATTAGTCATGGATAACACAAATAGCGAAATAGATAATATACTTGATGCAATCAATTTAAGTGTTGTAGAAAGGCAAAATAAGCAAAAGTTAAAGGATGAAGAATCTATAAAACGGAAACAAAAGTTTTTTGAAATTACCGAAAAGATAATTCAACCAAAAATGACTGAAATTACTTTAAGATTTTTAAAAAAAAATCATTTTGTTGCTCCTCCTCAAATTGATGTAGAGGGATATTCTCCGAAAATATCTTATAAATTTAAGGTAACGGCTTTGAGTCAAATTGAATTTGAGATTTTCTTTACTTTAAGTTCAATATGTGACATTGAAACTGATTCTGTTTTTGTTGACGCAATTGAGATTAGTATTATGGATTCTAATTCTGGCAAATCACAAATTTCTTTAGAAAAAATTGAAATGAATAAATTCTCAAATGAAATAATTGAAGAAGAGATTACAAAAGCAATAAAAGCTCAAATTGTCAAGAGTTAACGTGTTTTAATTCTCTTGTAAGCACTTTTGTTAGCTATTCTTAGCATTAGATTCATAATAAAACTGCTTCTTAAGAGTAGAAGGGAAAATAATGCAATTCAATTTTCAACCTTAATAAATCACTAATTATATCTAATTTGATTTTGAATTACTTTTTTTTCATTATCTAATTGACGATGTTTCCAGAATTGAGATTCAACAATTTTGCACTTTATCTTATTTATTATATTTATTTCGAATCCGTATTTTAGTGCAATCATTTTAATAATCATATAGCTTTCATCAGTCTCTATACCAGCAGATTGATTAGATAGTAGTAGAAGAAAAACCAAATCATACATTTGATCAAATTTGCGTTTTTCACTTAATGGTATATGAAAAGGGATATCTTTCAAATGTTTTGAAATTCTATAAACAGAGCCATTCGACATATATAAATTTTCTGCAATTGTTTTTATTATACTGGACTCATGTTCACCAAGACCTCCGTTAGCTTTACTTAAAAGAATTAAATTTTTGATGTGGCTGTTGTTAGATTTGTCATTTTCATTAAGAAAACGTTGATGTATTTTAGTAAATAATCCCATAATATTTTTTGTATCAGTGAGTACAAAAAATATCAATAACTATTCCTATTAATATTAATAGTATTTAAAAGACAAATTGTCTGTATTTCAATTAATTACAAGACAATTTGGCGATAGAATTATTTTATTTCTGACATAATTACAGGAATGTTTTTAGAAAAGTAGAAGATAAATAAGCAATTTCTTTTTTGCCTAGCTTATTAGCTGAATAGGAATAAATTTTACTAGTTAAGAAACCGATCATCTCGTTAGTTTTCTACAAATATCATTTATTTTTTTACTACGCATATACATTGCATTCTGATTTATTAGTTTCGTGTCATAATAAATAAATTAACAATGAGAAATACGCCCAAAATCATCGACTTATCTGATACCTTTAAACTGCCGGAAGACGCCCGAGAGGTTGTGTTTTTAAAGGATCTAAATTTTCATCCGAATAAGATGTTGCGAATGAAAATTGCAAAATGTGCTGTTGGCATGTCTTTTTATGTAGGAGCAAACCGGATGATTTACTTTAAAGGTTTGAAATACCTTATTCATAATATTTCAGGAGAATATTTGGTTTATTCGAAAGGTGTTATACCTAAGACGTTGGTAGATTTAATTTCATATAAAGATGGGAGGCAGGAGTTTCAGCTAAAAAATAAAACAAATTGGTTTGCTTCTTTTCCTGAGAAATTTGATGATAAGGAATCTGAAGAAGCAGGAAAGGATCTTTATTTGCTTCAAAACACAGAATATAGAAGTTTGACTCCGCCAACCTTTGAAAAAGTATTTAAGAATGTGTTTCAGTATTGTGAAGTAAACGAATTTTATGAAATTTGTGCAGATCTAATGAAGTTTTCATCAGATTGGTTTTCTTTTTACGAAACGCGTTTTTCTAAAGAGCCTTTGCTGAAGTTTACAACAGGGTGGGGGTGGTTGTATTCTATGAATACTAAAATGAATGAACAATCAAAAAAGTCTGAAATAAATCGAATTTATATTTAATTCTAAAGTTTAATAAGCTTTTTTTACGATGTCGTAACGTATTACAAAATTCGAAATCAAAGAAATTAAGAGATGCATATTGTTCATTTCAAAAAAAATTAAATAAAAAACAATAAAAGCAAAACAACTCCGTTAACCTTATAAATACATCAAGATTCACATTTAGTGAAACCAACCGAGCCGAGAGGCCGCGGTGGTAAAAAGATGAGGACAGTCTGTCAAAATAAACCGCGAGCTCCTCCATCCACTTTTATTGACGTATTGAATTTATTATTAACCCTAAAAATTCAATGTATGAAAAAGCTAATCTTTCTTGTCAGCTTTTTACTTGGTGCAACATCAGGTAAAGCAAAATACATCGACAGTCTATTGTATGCCGGACAAGACATTACAAGAAGATCCGAAATCGCGTTGAGAAATCTTATTTAAAATATGCATTGATTAAACTTTGAATAAACTAAAAAAATACACTTATGAAAAGAATAAATGAAGAAAAACATAGAGCAAGTGGAATAACACAAATAGCTCAAGCTCAAGCAATATGTTGTAAAACATTAAAAGTGGGGCATGGATTTGAGCCATTTGCATCTAGGGAAGCCCCGTATCGGATAATTGATAACGTACCTGTCTACCATTGCGGATATAATTTATGGAATTTAAGCTATAATTATGAAACCGATCGTAAACTCACTAAATGGGGGAATTTCTATCATCCATACATGATGATGGGAATGCCTGATACGGGAGGAAGTAATCGGCTTTATGTTGATAATAGTCAGAAAGGCTGGTATATTTTAATCTTGATTTCAAAATTAGATGAATGGTCTAATGGCAAGAGTTATCCGGTTTGGAGTGTGTTATCATGGACTCCCAAACAAAAAAACGATTCAATACTAAAAGCTGGCTACAGAATGTTTTATGCTAGTATGTTAGCCATGGAAATCGGTGATATTAAGAACTCAGATGATTATAGTTCATTATTTGATGAGGATGGAGATTGGGTAGAATCTTGGGATTGTTCAACCTGTTGTTTTCATGTGTTTGCTAGTATACGAAATACAAAATATGAAAATGAAGAGGATTTTGAAAGTAGAATTGAAGCGGCTCCTAAATTTTTAATTGAGCACTTAAATGCTATGAAAATTATTAATTTTTTTTGATATAATAAGTAGGACGAGGCATTAAAAACTACAAATAGTAATTGTAACGTTAGCTATTATTTTTACAATTAGTGTAACTTTTTGTAATTCGTGCATTAAACGAATCAAATAATCACTTAAAACTTAGAAACTATGAAAACTACAATCTTAATTTTAGCAGTAGTATTAACTACAATTTTTACTAACAAAGCGGTATCTCAAATAGATCAACAAGGGTATAGTTTTAGTTGTGATACTTTAAATGGAAAACCTGTTTTTTATTACCAAAAGATTCTTCCAGGTAATCCAGTAATAACTGTTGATTCTATAATCCAAAAAACTTTCACTATAATTGATTCTGTAACGTATGAGACTTTAGATAATAAGGGGAATGATATTCCTTATTACAAAACGCTTACTGTTTTATCTGTTTATGTTGATTCAACACATTGGGAGCGTATCGGAAATGACACTTTATTGACTAAAACGGGAACATCTAATCATAAATATATTGTTGTAGATAATGATCCGCGGTAATGATTTAGTGTATTTGTCTAACTAAAAATAATAATCATGACAAAATTATCAATGAGTGGGAATGACCTTAAACAAGATGCTCCTAAAAACAAAAATGAAGGAAAAATAAAAAATTGCTGAAATAAATTGTAACATTTTTAAAATTTTAACGTTAAACAATCTATTATCAAGAATCCGAAAAGGATACCAACCGAGTGAACGCCACGGTGGTAAAGCGATAAGGGGAATCAAACCAAAAATAGTTCATTTATCCCCTCTTCGTTTTTTTGAAATTCAAGATCTTATTGATCTGTATTTTGTTCTTTTATTATTAATCTGCATTCCGAACTCTTAAATGAGTACCAACCGAGTTTGAACACAACGGTGGTAAGATAATGTGGGCGCTTCGCCAAAAAAGGTTCAGTTCCTATATTATTTAAGGGTGCAACAAAAAATGTTGCAATGAAAGGCTATAAGAAAATAGATTATGGTTGAGTGAATTTATTATTTCTGCTAAATCGTTTAATGATTCGATTTGGGCAAATTATTCCTAAAATATAATAATTAACTAAATAATAAACATCATGGACTATCCCGTATTTAAAATAGGTGACAAAATTGTTTGCATCAACGACCGATTCGACAAAACAGCAATAGGGCATCATCTAATGAGTCATTGGCCAAAACTATTCGAAGTTTATACAGTGAGGGCAATACATGATAAGGGCAATAGTGTTTTTCTTGAAGAATTAATTAATGATAGTGATAATGATTTTTCAGAACCGTCCTTTTTTAATTTTCGATTTAGAAAAGCAATAATAGATGATTATCGTAATTATTATGAAAATGCGCATAAAACAGAAGAAGCCCTAGTGGTTGAGAACAGACTCTAATTATCCTATCCATTTATAAATTATTAAATAACTAAAATTATGAAAACTAAAAAATATTCGTTTACAAGTGAATCCGTTTCAGAAGGACATCCAGATAAAGTTGCAGATCAGATTTCAGATGCAATTCTTGATGCCTATCTAAAAATTGATCCTCAATCGAAGGTGGCTTGCGAATGCCTAATTACAACTGGCCAATTAATTATTGCTGGTGAAATTACATCACTTGCAAAAGTTGATCCTGTAGCTATTGCCAAAGAGGTAATTCGATCTATTGGTTATACACATCCTGATTACGGATTTGATTGTAATACGGCTGCATACATTAATCTACTTCATCAACAGAGTCCGGAAATAAATAAAAGTGTTATTGATGGTGGAGCAGGCGATCAGGGACTGATGTTTGGGTATGCATCCAATGAAACAAAAGAATTGATGCCTCTTCCGATTGTGCTTGCACATAAAATAATGATCAGACAAAGTGAACTTCGCAAGAATGGCACACTCGAATGGTTATTGCCGGATGCAAAATCACAGGTTACGGTAAGGTATGAAAATGAGGTTCCTATTGCTATCGAAACAGTTGTTGTATCTACACAGCACAAGTCAAATGTGACTCAGGAAACAATTAGACGTGAAGTTATCAATCAGATCATATTGCCTGTTATAAATGAATACATCAGCGACAGTAAGCCCGAGTTTCTTATAAATCCTTCCGGAAGTTTTACTATTGGAGGTCCGCATGGCGATACAGGCCTTACTGGAAGAAAGATAATTGTTGATACCTATGGAGGAAGTTGCCCACATGGTGGTGGAGCATTCTCAGGCAAAGATTCAACTAAAGTTGATCGTTCGGCAGCCTATGCTGCAAGATATGTTGCTAAACACATTGTATCATCCAGGCTAGCAGATCGATGCACTGTTCAGCTTTCATATGCCATTGGAGTTGCAGAACCAACTTCTGTTTATGTAAATACTCATGGGACAGGAAAAGTAGAGGAGGAGGTTATTGTTGAAAAGATCCGTGAAGTGTTTGACTTGACACCTAATGGTATTACAAGAACTCTTAACCTGCGTCAATCTATATATCTGAAAACAGCTTCATACGGGCATTTCGGAAGAATCGAATTTCCTTGGGAAGTTATTGATAATAAAATAATTCAACTATTGAAGTTTAACTAATTAAAACGATAAGATTATGATAGAATATTTTATAAATAGCTTAAGTGATGCTGAAGAAAAAACACTTAGCTACAAATTAGATCTTAATTCAAAAGATAATGCTGAGTTGGTTAATATGTATAATAATTGCCTGAAAATGGATGTTGTTAGATCGTATGATCAGATATTGCATCTAATCGCTATGAAAGTTTCTTTTATGGAACGTTTTGGCAAGTCTCCTATTTATCTTAAAAAATGTGTTGTCGGTTTGACAGTTCCCATAATGCTAAATGGTGGGAATTATAAAGAATTACATAATGGGAGTTCTGAGGAAACAATCAGGATAAGTATTCATCATCCGGCGTACCACCATCCTCACGCTACTATTGAAGAAAAAGTCGAGATTCTTGCAAAAGATCCTTATCGCTATTATAGGTATATTAATGTATGGATTGGTCGTAATAGTAGAAGGTTAAATGAATTGGAAGAAATAATGGAAGTTGCGTTAAAAGAAGAAAAATTTGAATTATGCATAAGGATTCAAGAAGTTAAAGAGGCGCTGTCTAAAATTTATAGTAAATAATCAATAACGATTTTGTTCTAAAATATTTTAACTAAAACTATATTAAAATGGAAAAAGAAAAAGAAATGGCAGCCGGTTTTAAAAATCAGTTAGCTAAACTAAATAAGGAGGAACTTTTAGAAATATTTAACAAAGAAGTAGGAAATCGAGGATGGGCTTCAGCTCGTGCTATATTTTTGGAAGAATTGAGAAAAGCTTTTAGAAATTTGGAGGTCGATATTTCAGAAGTAACGAATGAAAGTGGAGGGTTTATTCTGAACAGGAAAGCTATCATTATTACAAACAAGCTTGTTATAATTTAAATAAATTTTAAATCAAAAGATATGTTAAGAGTAGGACAATTAATTGTAGCAATAAAAAATGATCCTCGAGGATCCTTTAAAAAAGATGAAATATTCACTGTTAAAGCAATTCAACCAGCAAAATGTAATTGTTTTGAAATTATTATGGATATAGGAATAACGTCATTTAGTAATTATCCAATTTGTCTAGGTTGTAACAAACCACAAATGGATTCAGCTAATAGCTCAACTGTATATTGGGTTTCGGATAGTTTATTTATACCTGTTAATTACTCTTTTGCAAAAAATATATTATCCAGAGTTGAGGAAGAAATAGATGAATCCGAAAGAGTTAAAATAAAACGAAATATGTTTCAAGTAGGGCAATTGGTTGTTTCCATTCATAAAAATTCTAGCGGACATTTCAAGAAAGGAGAAATCTTTACTATCAAAGAGGTAAGAAAAGCATCTTGTGATTGTATGGAATGTATAGTAGACATTGGAAAGGAGTCATTAGATGAAATGCAAGTGTGCGAAGACTGCAATACAAAATTTTTTGATACTTCGACAGCGCTTTGGTTTTCTAATCGATATTTCGCTCCAGCTGATACATCTTTTGCCAGAAATATTCTATGGCACATTGCAAATGAAATAGAAAACGAGTATTGGAAAAATAATTTATAATAAAAATGAAAATAAAATCGTTTTCATATAAACAGACTAAATGTAATATGTTCAGTGAATAAACATGAATACGCTTTTAACCTTATACTAAAACCAATAGCAATGAAAAAAATCATCATTCTCCTAAGCGCTTTAATTGGTCATGTATCAATTCAAGCACAAAACATTGATAGTCTATTCTATGCAGGTATAGATACCTCAGGATTAGCAAAAGAAATCGCTGCAGAAGAAGCAGACTGGACTTGGGCGGACACGTTACAATATGGCAATTATAGCTATCTTGATAGTTATGCAATGAGGATGACAAAAAAATATAAAAACATCTCTGATTTGGCAAAAGATATCAATCAAGCTTTCAATACAGACGAGGAAAAAATTCGTGTTATATTCATGTGGATGACTTGCAATATAGCCTATGATTATGTTGAATGTGCCAATAAAAATAGAAGAATTGAGGGAGTCACCTACACAAAAAGAACCACTAAATTAGAAATTGCTGATAAATGGGAAAATGTATATTTTAAGTATGCAACTAGGGTCTTACGCAATAAAAGAGGGATATGTGAAGGCTATGCAACTTTGTTTTACGAATTATGTAGATACACGAATGTTAACTGTGAAATGGTAACAGGTTTTGCTTCTGATGATATTGATAAGATTGACAAATTCAAAAAACAAAAAAACTTTCCAACAAATCATGCATGGAACCGGGTACTTTTAAATGGGGAATGGTTATATATAGATGTTACTTGGGCAAGCTCAGGGAAATACGATAGAAATAGAAAAAGAACCGAAGCGACCTATTATAACCCTGCTTTTTACCTCGTAAAGGAAAGTAAGCTATATCCTGATCATGTTGTTAATGTTAAGCAAAGTAAAAGAAGAAATGAAATTGTTGGAAATTTCTAATTCCACTCAATCTTACTCTTTCCATAATTTTAATTGAATATAATTCAGTACGCAAATAGACTGCGTTATCGTATTGGATTTTTGTGCCTGTATCTTTTTTGAATTCCTGCATTATGAGTTTTGGTTATTCTTTTTTTGTTGATTTTGTTGCTTTGTAGCAGATTCTAAACTTCGAATTATCACCAGGGATTGAGAAATCTATCAATTTAAATAATCAAACAGCTAATTGTTATTTAATCGGTTAAAAAACATTTGTTTGAAAATTTTAACGATATGTAAATCAGCTCAAAGCAATTTATTAACACAAATAAATACAGCAATTAATTTTATTCTCTTTGTATCAAATTATATCACATGGAACAAAATATCAAAAAAACACTTTCTAATTTTGCTGTCGAAATAGAAAAAGATGTCCAATTTGAAGGGTTTTCAGAGCAGGATCTTATTAACAAATGGACAAGCAAAGTTCTTTCTTTAAGTAATGAATTTCGTAAGGATAATACAAAATTGTCCTTCAAGGAACTTTATCTGGACACAATGTTAACTATTGCGAAACCCGGTAGTGAGCATAAGATCTTTTCTGCAGTGCCTTCCGGTTTTTTAGATTTGGATAGATTGATGCGCGGATTGCCAAAAGGAGAGCTAATTGTGGTTGGTGCTCGACCAGCTATGGGTAAAACAGCTTTTCTCGTTTCAATGATGGCTAATATGATTCAATTAAATAAACCAATAGCCTATATCACGATTGAAAATTCCGCACAGCAGATTTTGTTACGATTGATCAGTAATTATATGGAAATTTCTTATCAGGACATAGTTTCAAAGGAATTGACGCCATCTCAAATTGATGATATATTATTTAAAACGAAGGTTGTCAGAGATGCTAGTATAACGATCGAGGATAATTGCTTTTCAATAGATGATATAATTGCTCAGGTTGATTATTTAGTAAAAGAAAAGAAAATAGAAATAGTATTTGTAGATTATTTGCAACTGATCAAAGTGAAAAGTCGGAGGGAGAATAATCGCGAAGCGGATGTTGCAAAGGTGTGTCGGGAATTAAAAGCATTAGCCAGAAAGTATAATATTGTCATAATCGTAACCTCTCAATTAAGCCGAGCTGTCGAAACGCGAGGAGGAGATAAACGACCTCAGCTTTCTGATTTGCGAGAGTCAGGTTCTATTGAGCAGGATGCTGATAAGGTTTTATTTATTCATCGTCCGGAATATTATAATATCACCGAAGATGAAAATGGCGAATCTACATTGGGGATTGCTGAAATAATTATCGCGAAGGATAGGGAAGGGGCTTTAGGGTCAGTCAAATTGTTTTTTTACGGAATATGTTCCACTTTTAAAGATATTGATTCTTTGTTTTTAAAACGGCCCCATTACGGAGCTGATTATTTCAAGGAAATACGAAAAGATGAATTTAAAAATACAATTGATAAAATAGTACGTGGTTCAAAATTGAACGACATTGATGAAGATCATCCATTTTAATAATATAGGGAAGAACCGTTATATAAAGATTATGAGCGAACCTAGAGCTTAAGGTTGTGTACCTGCAACCATTGTCACAATGTGATGATAGGATCTTTGTTTAAGAATTTTTTCTTTTTCGCGAAAAGCTTCAAAGAAAAATTTCTTAAACAGAATTCATTTTAGATAATCATTTTCGGTTCTTCCTTTTTTAAAAAATATGTCAAAACATAAAACAACAATCTATAGAATTAATTCTGATACTGTTAAATTTCAGTGTTTGAAGGATAGTAAGGCTTTGTCGCACTTATTACATTTTGAATTTAATAGTTTTGTCAGAGTAATCGAAAACGCAAGCTATGAAGAATTCTCAATTCCTAAGAAGAAAGGAGGGAAGAGAGTAATTGAAGTTCCCAATGAATATTTAATGTATATTCAAAAAAGCTTGAACAGAGATTTACAAGCTGTATATTATAAAATTAAGCCTCATAATGTATACGGCTTTGTTCAAGCTGTTAAAAGCGAACCAAGGGTGCATACAGTCATTACAAATGCACAGAATCATATTGGAAAATCGTATGTCTTAAATATTGATCTGAAAGATTTTTTTCATTCAATAACAGCTATTCAGGTCAGAGCTTTTTTTCAATCGAATAGATTTAATTTTTCTGAAGATCTTGCAACTTGTTTAGCTTTGATATGCTGCTGGAAATCACGTTTACCAATGGGTGCAGCAACTTCGCCGGTTGTTTCAAATTTGTTATGCCTTGGAATGGATGAATCGTTGGCTACTCTTGCTAATCAGTATAACCTTACTTATTCTCGGTATGCTGACGATCTAACATTCTCTTCTTATATTAATATTTCTGAAGATATAATAACGGAAATAAGGGAGATTATTACGGATAAAGGGTTTTGTGTCAATGAAAAGAAGTTTCGATTACAAAGTAAATATCGGCAACAGACCGTTACAGGGATTAAAGTAAATCAAAAAACAAATGTTGATCGAAGGTATATTCGGAAGATTAGGGCTGTATTGAACGATATTAAATGGAATGGAATTGAAAAAGCTGCAATGAAGCATTATGCTTTAAAAGTTGCTGACGAGAAGGCTAAGAATACCCTTATTTTAAGCATGACCGGGAAGATTAATTTTGTCGGGCAAGTGAAGGGCAAGAGTGATTTGGTTTATAATAAGTTGAGGCAGCAGCTAGCTTGTATAAATTAAACTTAAGGATTAGATATATAGAAATAGATACTTAAAAATAGTATGATGGAAATGAAATACACAGATTTTAGCAAATTCAATGCGAATATTATTAATCTTACAGATACTGCATCCAAACCTAATTTGGCAGAGGTCTTTTCTGAACGAAAGAATGCCTACCTGAATGAATTTACATACTTTCTGGCTTACTTTAATTCCATTCCTAATTTTATGAACGAAATTAAAATCGATTGCAAAAAGGCGAATCTTTGGTTTGCAGAAACGTATAAGGCAGAAATTAAGGATTGGCATTTTGCTAAGCGATATTTTGGATCAAATACTAAAGCTGAATTCGATGATGTTTTTTATGTTTTATATGATGATCTGGTTGTTGACTTCGACACGAATAACAGCATTGTAAGGTTTCTTTTTCGTAAAACTGATATAGAAACTGTAGAAAGTGTTGTAAAAGGAATTCAAAAATTTAAACAAAGAAAACGTAAGCAGAAACCTGAGATTTTGTTGCTATTAAATACTATGGAGGGAATAACTTCCAAGTCATTGAGTATTTCAAAGCCGAAACTTAATATAGAGGATAATTATAATGACGATTTTAAAGAAGTGCATCAGACGATAACAAAAAGACTTTCAAAGAAAAATGATAAAGGCTTGGTTTTATTGCACGGGAAGCCAGGGACAGGTAAAACATCCTATATCAGATATTTGATCTCTTCGATAAATAAAAACGTGATCTTTTTGCCCCCAAATATGGCGAGTGCAATCACGAATCCTGATTTGATCTCGGTATTAATTGATAATCCGAATTCAATATTTGTTATTGAAGATGCAGAAAATATCGTTGTAGATCGGGAAACAAATGGTTCTTCTCCTGTTTCCGCATTATTAAATATTTCTGATGGTTTGCTTTCAGATTGTTTGAATATTCAAATTGTTTGCTCTTTTAATACTGATATTTCGAAAGTTGACAGTGCTTTAATGAGGAAGGGCAGGCTTATTGCAAAATATGAATTTAAAGAATTGGAGGTTGAAAAAGCAAATGCCCTTTCCAAAAAAATAGGTTATGATACCCAATTTATTGTTCCGGCAACGTTGACTTCTATCTATAATCAGGGGGATAAAGATTTTCAACAAGTTAAAAAGCCTAGTTCAATTGGTTTTAAAACTGCAGAAGCGAATTAGCAGAATCTAAATTGATTGAAAGCGAAAATGCTTCTAGGAGGTATTATAAAACGCTTTAAATTAATGAAAAGCTGATGAATACTTTTTCTAAGAATTAGAGGCAAAATCGATTTTGTTGGACAGGTGAGATGGGGGAGGACTTGATTTATAATAAGTTTTTAGAGAAATTATGAAACATCTTGTACTGAAATTTGATTGCAGCTATTTATCCCTGTGGCATCCCAAAATACATGTAAGTTATCTTTTTTAATTGCTTCTTTCTTTTCTGCTGTTGTGCCCTTAGAATTGATATTCTTTATATAATAATTGTTTTTCAATATTTTAATTACCAAAGTTATTTCATCATGCGTTTTTATTTTCCTTTCGGTAACTAAATTTTCGTAACCTAGAGTTTGTCCAATTCTTGTTTCTAATTCATTTATGCATTCATCTAGGTCAATGGCGGGGCTTTGAGATTTATTTTTATTTATTGGTTTTAAATATATGATACAAAAATGTCTTAGCATCCAATCAATAGTTTGTTTGCATGATGATTTCATTTTGTTTCCATTTGGTATGTGGAAATCAAACATATTGTGCACTCCTTCTGGAAAGTGTCGTAAGAAAGGAAATGCGCTATCATTAGGAAGTTTTAAATTTGTAGGAAGTGTTAATTTGGAACTATTTTTTTTATTAAATTCAATTAATGCATTTTTATATTTTTTACCGATGGTTCCTATACCCTCTATTGTTTTACCTTGCTTTTTTTTATTAACATATTTGTCTACGTCAAATAGTGAATACATCCCACCAGATAAACTTGAAATGTGATCGTGTGTTCTTGAAAACATATCTTTGTTGTGTTTTCCAACATAATATGGGAAAAAATCATCAATGCTTTTAGGTTTATCGAATTTACTGCTTAGGCAAAATCCCCAAATGTAAACTCCCCCAAATTTACCTTTTGAATTTTTTTTGTATTCGCGGTTATCTTTAAAATCGATTAAAGTGAAAAAAGAGGAACCGTCTATTGGATTTTGTAATGTTTCAACCTCAAAAGATTGTTTCTTTATTACTCTTTTAAATTTTTTTGCCATTGTAATTTTAACCGTAGTTTATTCAATACCTCTCACTAGCTCGTTTATGCATCTCTTTCACGACTTTAGCTAAAGAAGCAGGTTTAATCACTTTGACCATATCTCCATAGCTCATGATCTGCATTTGAAGTTCATAAGAAACCATTACGTTAATACTAATACGAAACTCTTTTTCATTTTCAGTAATCGTTTTTTGAGTAGCGTGTATTGTCTGATTTTTGACATATTTACCTTCTAATGGAGCAAAAGATAAGATAACTTCTTCAGATTTATTATCTGATATGGTTATTCCGAATGAATGTTTGAAATAAGCAATTGGGTCAAAGCCATTAATCATGGTGTATTTTCCCTTACTAACTTTCAAATTATCAATACGGTCAATTCCAAAGGTGCGAATAGCTTTGTATTCCGGATGATATCCAACTAAATACCATCTGTTGCGGTATTCTTTTAAAAGATAAGGGTGTAGTGTGTGTTTCTTTGCTTCTTCGCGTTCAAACGAATGGTAATCGAAAGTAACGATTTGAGATTTTTTAATGTTTTCAATCAATTGAGAAAGATATTCTGTGCCTTTGAAGTAAGAAGCCTTTTCAACTTGAATGATTTTTTCGATTTGTTCGTTCTTTAATATTTTTCGAATGCTTAATGTCTCCAGAATTTTATCTACAGCACGATCAAATTCATTATGCAAGTCTGTTCCTTTAAATTGTTCTAGAATTCCTGCAGCAAATTCAATTGCATTTAGTTCACTTCCTGTCAGTGCAATAGAAGAGATTGTATAGCTTTCATCTGTATAATGATATCCTTTATGCAGCTGGCTGAATTTTATCGGAGCATTGTATTTCAATCCCTGATCGAAACGCATGGCATAAAAATCTTTTTGAATTGTGGATCCGGAAAATGATTTTCCTAAAACATTTTCACACATTTCAACAATTTCTTCTAAAGTAGGGTAGGGTTTTTGTTTATCGCGTAATGCACTATCAATAATTCGATATCTGATTAGGGCTTCTTTATTTGCAGGCATTTGGAGTATGAATTAAATAAAACAAAAATAGTAGCTACGCATTTACGTTGCGTTTTGGATTTTCAATTTTGTATGGAAAGCGGATATACCCTACTATATCTACTTATTAAACAAATATATGAAAAATAAATGAGCTCAATCATTCTATTAGTGAAGATGGGGATAAGTATAGGATTTAAATTATGTAGCATGAAAACAACAAAAAAAGGGATTTACTGCATCGAAGGCTTGTGGGATCATACAAACATAAAGGATAAGTCGAGTGTGCTTCCTATTCTTAATTTGTTGGAGAATA
>CANJPX010000071.1 GCA_947476185.1 Bacteroidota bacterium | reverse complement strand
CGGTTTTTCTTTATATTTTTCTGCTAATTGCATACCCAAGATAGCATGCGGAACTTCAGGAGAATCATCCGGCACTTTTCCAATATCGTGCAATAATCCGGCACGTTTAGCCATTTTAACATTCAAGCCTAACTCTGCAGCCATTGTAGCACAAAGGTTTGCAACTTCACGCGAGTGTTGCAATAAATTTTGTCCATAGGAGGAGCGGTATTTCATTCTACCAACCATGCGAATCAATTCAGGATGCAATCCATGAATACCCAAGTCGATGGTAGTTCGTTTACCGATTTCAATAATTTCTTCCTCTATTTGTTTCTTCACTTTCTCTACCACTTCTTCGATACGAGCCGGGTGAATTCGTCCATCCGTAACCAATTGATGCAACGATAAACGCGCAATTTCTCGTCTTACAGGATCGAATCCTGATAATATAATTGCTTCAGGAGTGTCGTCAACAATAATTTCAATTCCTGTTGCCGCTTCCAAAGCACGGATATTACGCCCTTCCCGACCGATGATTCGACCTTTGATCTCATCATTTTCAATGTTGAAAATAGAAACTGAATTTTCAATGGCATGTTCCGTTGCAACACGTTGAATGGTTTGAATCACAACTTTCTTCGCTTCTTTGTTAGCAGAAATTTTAGCTTCTTCTACAATATCCTTGATGTGTGACATCGCTTCCGTTTTCGCTTCTGCTTTCAGCGATTCTACTAACTGAGCCTTTGCTTCATCCGCTTTCATCCCGCTTAATGTTTCCAACTGCTCAACTTGTCGACGATGGAATTTATCAACTTCCTGTTGCTTTGAATTAAGCAATTCCAATTGATGGGTAAGGTTTTGACGCACAGCATCCAGCTCAGCATCTTTACGTTGAACTTGTTCTTGCTTCTGAGAAAGAGATTGCTCTTTTTGCTTTGCCCTGTTTTCCGATTGTTGAATCGCTAGATTTTTTTCATTAATCGATTTCTCATGCTCAGCTTTTAACTGCAAAAATTTTTCTTTAGCTTGTAGCATCTTGTCCTTTTTGATTACTTCCGCTTCCGCTTCCGCTTCTCTGACGATGGCATTTGCTTTTCCTTTGCTCGACATTTTTGTAATCAAAAATGTGAGCAAAGCACCTAATAACAATCCACCTGCCGCTATTACTACTATAATTAGAATGTCCATAAATTAATTTATTATTAAATTGTTGATATTATTAATACCCGCACACTACTTTCCGCTTGCAAAATATACTTTTGCGGGGCACGCCAAAACGAATGAAGGAAGTTTTTGTTTACATACAGTTGTTAACAAATGTAAACGGCTACAGATTTGACTCTTTTTGAAGGAAATCAGAAACAAATAGATCGAGTTGATTGATTTCGTTTTCTAACTCAGGCGATTTTTTAGGTATATTCTGTTGAGCTGCCAATAAATTCAATGCACTCATTGCTAATAAGTCTTGCTTATCGCGCACCGAATAGTTTTGTTCAAACTCTTTCACCTTGTCATTAATAAGCTTTGCTGCATATTGAACAGACTGCTCATCTTCCTGCTTGATAGTAAGAGGATAAGTGCGTCCGGCAATCATAACTTTTAATGATATTTCAGCCATTTCTATAGTTTCGAGTTTTTAGTCTATTGTTTTCCAGTTTTTTGTTGATTTCCAACTTTAAACTTTCCAACTTTAAACTTCGAACTGATTTTTCTACTTCAAAAGAGCAATACAGTTGTCTATTTCCTGCACTAACTCGTTGATTTTTAATTTATTATCTGTTACTATTTTATTTTGTTCTACGCTTTTTGTTTCTTCTATTTCTTTATTGTTTTTTTCTAAAGCCACAATCGTATTCTTTTGCTCTTCAATCGTTTTTTGCAAATTTACATTATCAGTAACCAATTGCTCGTTCTCTTTTTTAAGCTCCTGGTGTAATTTTACTATTTTTTCAATTTTTGCTTTTAGATCAGTTATGTTTAAAGTTAAGTCGTTCATAATCAAGTATTAAAATCCGTTCAATTCAAGTTTCTACAAATATAACACCGAATATCTGAACTACAAAATAATTCTTAAAATTGGTTTTTATACATTTGCCCATGCAAAAACCACTTTTCCTGATAATTATTATTTTTCTTCTCCCATTTCGTCTTTCTTCACAAACAATATACCCTCAAAATGATTTCCGGTCGCCGGTAGATTCAACACTAATTTTGGCAGGTAATTATGGAGAAATTCGGCCGAATCACTTTCATGCAGGATTTGATATCAAAACTAATAACAAAGAAGGGATGCCGGTTTATGCGATTGCAGATGGTTACATTTCACGAATTAAAATCAGCGCATTCGGATATGGAAAAGCAATTTACATCACACATAAAAATGGATACACCTCCGTTTACGGACATTTAAAATGTTTTGAAGGGGCCATTCAATCTTTAACGGCAAATATTCAATCTTTTGAACAATCTTATGAAATTGACACAATTTTCTCACCTTCAGTCTTGCAGATAAAAAAATCAGAATTGATTGGATTGTCTGGTAATACAGGTGGATCACAGGGTCCGCACCTGCACTTTGAAATTCGCGACAGCAAAACAGAAATGCCGATCAATCCTTATTTTTTCGGTTTTATTATTGCCGATACAGTAAAGCCTAGAATATCTCAGATCGCTATTTATCCGATTGGCAAAAACGCTGTGATCAATGGGAAAAATGAGTCAAAAAAAATTGCCCCCATTTATAAAAAAGGAAAATACACTTTTCTGAAAACAGATACGATTTCTGTGTATGGTGATATTGGAATTGGAATTGAATGTTATGATACCGAAACTAATTCAACAAATAAGAATAGTGTATTTTCTGTTGAACTGCAATCGGGTGGAAAACGGATCTATTATCATGAGATGGAGAAATTCACTTTTGAAAATGCTCGTTATGTAAATGCACATATCGATTATGAATCGAAACAAAAACATGGTACTCAGATTCAAAAATGCTTTCTTTCAAAAAACAATAAACTAGGGATCTACAAGGATGTTGTAAACAAAGGAGTTCTGAATTTATCGGACGATTCCACCCATTGGATAAAATATATTGTAAAAGACTATTATGGAAATACAACGGAATTAATGTTAAAAGTAAAAAGTGTTCCCTTTAAAACCGCAAAAGAAGTTGAAGAAAATAAACAAAAAACGTATGATTGCTTTATTGAAAACAAATATAATTCAGAGGAGCTCAACGTGACTATTCCTGCTTATGCGCTTTATGATGATGTTGTATTTACGACTAAAAAAGCAGGC
Source organism: Bacteroidota bacterium (assembly GCA_947476185.1). GTDB lineage: Bacteria > Bacteroidota > Bacteroidia > 2-12-FULL-35-15 > 2-12-FULL-35-15 > 2-12-FULL-35-15. The sequence goes on along the minus strand of CANJPX010000071.1, from coordinate 15,839 downwards.
TCCGTTGCAGGAACATTCTCCCCTTTGTATCAGATAATGAATACTGAAACAGCATTACAAAAAGCTGTTTCAATAAGTATTCGAGCCATCAGATTAGCAGATTCTTTACAAAACAAAGCGTGCATCGTTTCCGTAAACGACAAAGGTAAAAAAACATATGAAGGGGGCATTTATAAAGACGGTTGGGTAAATACAGAATCAAAAACTTTTGGAAGTTTTGCGATTTCAATAGATACGATCGCACCTAAAATTAAACCCGCCTTCAAAATAATAAAAGATAAAATCCCAAACATCGGCAAATCAAAAACGATTGGAATACTTGTCAGTGATAATCTTTCGGGAATTAAAAAATATCGGGCAACAATAGATGGGAAATGGGTTTTATGCGAATACGAGTTCAAAAAAAACTTGGTGTTCTATACCTTTGACGATACGATAATTCCGGGAATACATCAATTTAAGATCGAGGTTTGTGATGACAAAGAAAATAGCTCAACCTTGATATTTATTTTTAAAAGATAGAGATCTCTAACGGTATTCTCCGAACCAGGAAAAAGGCTTAATCACTTTTTTCTTATGCAGATCAAATTTTTCAATAGAATTCTTTTTAATATACGCTACAGCTTCCTCAACAGAATCTGTATATAAAAACAAGTTCAAATCATCCTTTGAAATAGTTTTTGCTTCAGCCATCGATTCAAAATGGATGTTTAATTGCTTATAAAAGGCCTTATCCATAATAACAACAGGGAACCTTTTTATGGAAAGTGTTTGGATCAATGTTAATGATTCAAAAAGTTCATCCAACGTTCCGAATCCACCGGGCATCACAACAAATGCATAGGAATATTTTACCAACAAGACCTTTCTGACAAAAAAGTATTTTATATACACCCATTTGTCTAAATACATATTAGGTTTTTGTTCTTTAGGTAGTACAATATTGCAGCCAACAGATCTTCCGCCAACATCTTTCGCACCGCGGTTAGCGGCCTCCATTACGCCTGGTCCTCCACCGGTCATAACAGTAAAACCCAATTTTGCAAGTTCAGCACCCATTTCCCTAGAAAGTTTGTAGGACGGATGATCTTCAGTAAATCGTGCAGAGCCAAAAACTGTAGCACAAGGTCCAACAAAATGTAATGCTCTAAATCCCTTGATAAATTCAGAAACAACCTTTACAACAAAGAAAAAATCTTGTTTTCTAGATTGTGGACCCTCAAGGAATATACGTTCGTCATTCCCGTTTTTCACGACCTTCTCTTTCTTCTTATGTAACTCCTCAGTTTTTAAGGTTTCCATTTCTCTACAAAATTAGTTAAAAAATATTTAAAATTTCCAGGAGTTTAAAGACTTGTAAATTCAAATAACGAAGCCTATTTCAAATGTTAAAAATGATCAATATTGATAAATTTTAATAAGAAAGAACAATAATTTTTATTAAATAATATATATTTTGTACTTTAGTATTGCTATATCATAAAAGTTTCATTTATTCATACAAACCCCCAATTTTAAACAACATGAAAAAATCAATTCTAACATTCTTATTATTTACCTTAATTGGCACTTCACTTCTTCTTGGACAGGCGAAAGAAGCTGTTAAATTTGGGATTTGCGGTACTACCGAGAATACTATTAAACAGGCAGATATTTCAAAATGCAATGTTTTGATGCCATTGAACAAAAATCTGATCATAAGTTCATTTACACTTGCTATTTTCACAAAAAGCACTGATGCTAAGACAAAAGGTGTTTATGTCGATTATGCGTGTGTTGGGAACAAATTAAGTGATGCAGCTACAGATGCTTTGAAGAAGGCTCCTGTTGGAACAAAATTTTTAATTGAATCAATTGTTGCAAGCGATGGAAAAACAGAAAGCAAGTATTCAGGAATATCAATGGAAATAAAATAATTTTTGCTTTTTAAAATAAAAAAAAGAGCGGGTTCCAATCATGGATCCCGCTCTTTTTTATTTATAAATCGGAGACTACTCTTCCACTCGATGATGCAGAGACTCTTCTGCTGAACGCTTGATGATCTTATGGGACTCATCATCGCCAATATATTTTTCAATAGCTGAATGCCCGACATATATCATCGGAGTTAAAACAATAGCAAGACCTAATTTCACAGTATATCCGGTAAGGGCCATATTAAAATAGGTAGCGGTATTTACCTTTCCCGGTAACCAAAAACCTATCCCGGCAACAATAAATGTATCGATCAACTGCGAAACTACTGTTGAACCGGTGCTTCTAAGCCATATCATTTTCCCTCCGGTTTTATCTCTTAACAGCCAGAAGATACTCACATCAATAAATTGGGAAACTAAAAATGCAATCACACTTCCCACAATGATCCACATGCTTTGTCCGAATACGGAATAAAACTGTTCATCCGAAACAGTGGATATACCTTTTGCGGCAGGAATTTGAATAGCAAAAAATAAAATTATGAATGCATATACGATCAATGAAGCTGTTATCAATGATAATTTTCTGACACCTGATCTTCCGTAATATTCATTAATAAGGTCGGTTGCAATGAATACCACCGGCCAAGGCAAAATCCCGACACTCATAATAAACGGACCAATAAAAATCAGTTTGCCTCCTATCAATTCGGCAACTATAGCATTGGTAATGAAAATACCTGCTAAAATTATGAATACTAATTCTCTTTTTGATTTAAACATTTTAATAACCTTAAGTGTAAAAAATATGATTGTCTAAATTGGAATTTATAAATGGCCATCCAAAAACTCCACTATGCTTTCATAGATATAATCCAGATCTTCATCCCTGATACAATAAGGAGGTAATATATATACAATATTTCCAAGCGGACGAAGGATTATTCCTTTTGAGATAAAGAAATCAGAAATATGTTCGGCTAATGAATTTAAGTAATTCGTTTGTTCATTTGTTTTTATTTCAAAGGCGATTATTGTCCCTAATTGACGTACTTCTACCAATGCTTTATGTGTTTTTATTTTTTGTAAAAAAACATTGTGCTTCTTTTCAATCCTGTTAATATTTTCAAATGCCTCCGGTTCATCAAACAGATCCATACTTGCCAATGCTGCTGAACAAGCTGTCGGATTTGCAGTATAAGAATGTCCATGAAAAAAAGTTTTCATTTTATCGTCACTTAAAAAAGCATCGTAAATAAATTGCGAACAACTTGTTACACCTAAAGGCATTACACCGCCTGTCAAACCTTTACTTAAACAAAGGATATCCGGCTTGTTTAATAAATGGTCACTTGCAAAAAACTTTCCAGTGCGGCCAAATCCAGTCATCACTTCATCAGCAATAGTGATCACTTTTTTTGTCCGGCATTCAGCGATCATCTTGTCCAATACCTCTGCTGAATACATCACCATTCCACCGGCACCTTGTATCAGTGGCTCGAAAATAAATGCGGCAATATCATTTTGTTTTAAAGCTTCATTCAAACAATTCATACTTTCCACTTCTTTTCCTTTTAATGGAACAGGAATGTGGATCACATCAAATAATAACTTTGAGAAAGGCAGATTGAAGGCATTTCTGGCGCCAACACTCATTCCTCCAAAGGTATCACCATGATATGCATTTTCGAAAGCAATAATCTTTGTTTTACTGACAGATAGATTACTCCAATATTGAAAAGCCATTTTCAATGCAACTTCTACAGCAGTTGAACCATTATCAGAATAAAATATCTTTGATTGATTGTTAGGCAAACGTTTCAATAAACGCTCCGCAAGCTGCACAGCCGGTTCATGTGTAAACCCTGAAAATATTGCATGTTCAAGTGTCAACAGCTGTTCTGCTACTTTCTTAGCAAGGTATGGATGGGCATGACCATGAATGTTTACCCACCACGATGCGATACCATCAATATACCTTTTCCCGTTATTATCATAGAAATATGAGCCTTCACCTTTTACAATAGCAATAGGCAATGGTGCAGTTTTTAATTGTGTGAATGGATGCCACACTGAATTTTTATCCCGATGTTGTATTGTCATAATTAAATAATCCCATCAAAAATAGTTATTTTGATGGGATTATATCGTATCCTAGAATTGTAATGATCTATTTCAAATATTCAAATTCTTTCGCGTAACGGGAAATAACTTCAGCATTTAATTCTTTCTCTTTGTTGATACGACCCAAAAGTTTCAATCCACTGTATTTTAGAATAATCTCTTCTGAAAGTTCGTGAGAAGGACCATTAAAAACTATTCCCAAGATATTGTATCCTCTTTGTTTCAATACATCAATTGATAATATAGAGTGATTTATGCTTCCTAAATAATTCTGTATCACCAAAACGACCTCCGCATCAAATTTCCTGATAATATCGATCATGAACATTGTCTTGTTCAACGGAACCATTAATCCACCTGCACCTTCAATAATAAGTGTGTTAGATGTTTCGGGTAAAACCAATGCATCCAGGTCAATCTCAACTCCCTCTAACTCTGCGGCAGCATGAGGCGACATGTATTGTTTTAATAAATAGCCTTCGGGATGAAGTATACTAATCGGATTCGACACCCATTTTTTAACTTTAGCGGTGTCAGTGGAGAAGAAACTACCTGTTTGAACAGGCTTCCAATAATCTGCTTTTAAAGCTTCAACAAAAACAGATGAAACGACCGTCTTCCCAACGTCCGTTCCTATTCCGGAAATAAATATCTTTCGCATAAATATACTAGTATGGATACGTCTTTTAACGAAGATAAAACAATTTGGTTACCTAAGCTCCGTTTTCTTTTCAAAATATTCATTTAAGATTTTGCATAAATGTTTTATCTCTTTTTCAGTGTTAAAGACATGGATACAAATTCGTAATCGCTCTTTCCCTTTAGAAACAGTTGGATTTAGAATGGAACGAATATCAAAGCCTTTATTTCCAAGGATTTCTGACAACTTTTTTACATTTTCATTTCCTGCTACAACAAGGCATTGAATGGGGCTATCGCTTACTATCAAAAACTGTTTTGCAGTTTTTGATACACCCTTTTTAAACGTATTTATTTGTTTTTGAAGCTGTTTTATTTCAGCCCCATTTTCCTGAAGAAGTTTATACGACTGTTGAATAGCAACTAAACTCCTTATTGGTAAAGCAGTTGTATAGATAAAAGAACGTGAAAAATTTATTAAAAAAATACGAAGTAAATTGCTTCCCAATATAATTGCCCCATGACAACCAAGCCCTTTTCCAAAAGTATGTACACGGGCAAAAACTTTATTTTCCAATTTTAATTCCTGTACACGTCCTTTTCCATTATTCTTCGTAATGCCTGTAGCATGAGCCTCATCAACTATTAAACTGGCATTATATTTCTCACATAAGAATGAAATTTCTTTCAAAGGAGAATAATCTCCATCCATTGAATAGATGCTTTTCACCGCCACATAAATTGTTCCTTGGGCAATTTTCAAGCGTTGTTCCAGATGTTCAAGATCGTTGTGTTTAAATGGATAAGAAGTAGCATATGAAAGCTTTATCCCATCATGCACAGAAGCATGGATCAATTCATCATAAATGATGGTAGTGCCATTTAATCCTACTGCAGAAAACAAACCTAGATTGGCATCATAGCCCGAATTAAAGATCAGTCCTGAAGGGGCATTATGAAATTTAGCGATATTTTTTTCCAACGTTTCAGCGAAAGCGGAATTACCCGCCAACAAACGAGAACCGGTGGAACCATTAATTTCTTTCAGCTTCTTACAAGCTTTTGAAATAGCAATTGATAATTTTCCAGATCGTGCAAAACCCAGATAATCATTACTGCAAAAATCAAGTAATTGCTCTGAAAAAATCAATTTGCGCAATGTATTTTGCTCTTTTCGCTTTTGAAGAGGTGCTAATAAAATTTGATCAGCAGAAAATTTAGATCGACTCAATTTCCTTTTCTTTGATTTTTGAAACAGGTTGAGTCTCCCCTTTAAAAGCCTTGCGCGGAGTTAATCCCAACAATCTGAACATTTCCATATCCGCATTAAAATCAGGATTTGGAGTGGTCAATAATTTATCACCTGCAAAAATAGAATTTGCACCTGCAGCAAAACACAAAGCTTGACCTTCAAGACTCATTTCGGTACGACCTGCAGATAACCGAACCACCGTTTTTGGAATTACGATACGAGTAGTTGCGATCATTCTCACCATATCCCAGATAGGTACCAAAGGTTGATTTTCCAAAGGTGTTCCTGCAACAGGAACTAATGCATTGATGGGCACCGATTCAGGATGAATTTCCATCGATGATAATGTTTGCAACATTTTCACTCTGTCTTCTGTTGTTTCACCTAAACCAATTATTCCTCCGGAACAAACAGAAACTTTTGCTTTACGCACATTTTTTATTGTATCCAAACGATCATCGTAAGAGCGTGTGGTGATGATCTTTTTGTATGTATCTTCTGATGTGTCAATATTGTGATTATAGGCATAAAGACCTGCATCTGCTAACTTTTGAGCTTGATTCTCGGTAAGCATTCCTAGAGTACAACAAACTTCCAGTCCTTTTTCATTTACACCTTTTACCATTTCCAAAACACGATCAAAATCACTGTTATCACGAACTTCGCGCCAAGCAGCACCCATACATAAACGGGAAACACCTCTATCTTTAGCTTTGTCAGCAGCTTCCATCACTTCAGGAACTGTCATTAATTTTAACACATCCACTTCTGTATTGTAACGCGCCGATTGCGGGCAATAACTGCAATCTTCGGCACAACCTCCTGTTTTAATGGATAATAATGAACTAACCTGTACTTCTCCTGCATCATTAAATTCACGATGAATGGTTTGTGCTTTGTATATCAATTCTAACAAAGGAGTATTGTATATATCTAATATTTCTTCAACCGTCCAATTATGTCTTATCTCTGTCATAAAAATCTATTTTTTTTGTTCTAAATGAAACACAAATATAAAGTTTTAAATTTTATGACCAATAGAATCGCATCAACAAAAAATCTATTCATTAACTCTTCTCCACATCAACACAATCTGTTACCTTTGCTCTATGCGTATAGATATCATCACCGTTTTACCACAATTATTGGAAAGTCCGTTTGAGCATAGCATTTTGAAACGTGCTATTGACAAAGGATTGGTGGAAGTTAATTTAATTAATCTCCGCGACTACTCCACTCACAAACAAAAAAGTGTTGATGATTACGCTTTTGGGGGAGGTGCGGGAATGGTAATGAGCATTGAGCCGATCGCCAATTGTATCAACGCATTGAAGGCAGAACGGGAATACGATGAAGTGATCTACACATCACCTGATGGAGAATTATTGGATCAGAAAATGTCCAACCGTTTATCAACTCTAAAAAATATTATTATCCTTTGCGGACATTACAAGGGCGTTGACCAGCGGGTTCGCGACCTTTTTATTACAAAAGAGATCTCTATTGGCGATTATGTATTGTCGGGCGGAGAATTAGCCGCAGCTGTGATCAGCGACAGTATCATACGATTAATTCCGGGTGCCATGTCTGATGAAACATCAGCATTGACCGATTCTTTTCAGGATAATTTATTGGCACCACCGGTTTATACGCGCCCGGCAGACTTTAACGGTATAAAAGTGCCGGAAGTATTATTATCCGGACATACTGCGAATATTGAGAATTGGCGATACGAAGAAAGTGTAAAACGGACAAAGGAGCGCAGACCCGATCTTCTTAAATAAAATAAAAATTGATCCGCACTTCTGATTTATTGTGATTTTTTCAGACTTTTGCCCTGAAAAACACAAATATTTTATCCAAATTGCATTTCGATTATAAAAAAAACTTATATTTGCACTCCTTTTTAGAGGAAGAACTGTTTAATATATTATAAAACAAAGAGTTATGAGTTTATTATTAAAATACGTAGAAGACCAATTAACTGTAAAAGCAAACCACCCAAAGTTTAAAGCAGGTGATACAGTTACTGTACATTATAAAATTAAAGAAGGTGAAAAAGAACGAGTTCAGCAATACCAAGGTGTTGTTATTCAACGTAACAGTTCAGGGGCTACCGAGTCATTTACAGTTCGTAAGATCAGCAATAGCGTTGGTGTTGAGCGTATCTTCCCGGTAAACTCTCCATATATCGATAAAATTGAAATCAACAAAGTTGGTGTTGTTCGCAGAGCACGTTTGTTCTATATCCGTGAACTTACAGGTAAAGCAGCTCGTATCGCTGAGAAAAAACAATAGTTTTTTAACATATATAATTAAACCCTTTCCCGCTTTTGCAGGATAGGGTTTTTTATTTACACCACCTTCCCCTATTCTCATAATGAGGGAGACTGAAATAAAGAGTAAGTTAAAATGACAATAAAAGAAGAAATAGATAGACGCAGAACATTTGGTATCATCGCACATCCCGATGCCGGTAAAACCACATTGACTGAAAAGCTATTGCTTTTTGGTGGCGCTATCCAAACAGCAGGTGCCGTTAAATCGAATAAGATCAAAAAACATACAACCTCCGATTTTATGGAGATAGAGCGTCAGCGTGGTATTTCCGTTGCAACCTCTGTTATGGGTTTTGAATACAAAGGCATCAAAATAAACTTGTTGGATACCCCCGGTCACGAAGATTTTGCTGAAGATACATATCGAACACTCACCGCAGTAGATAGCGTAGTGATGCTTATCGATTGCGCCAAAGGTGTTGAGCCGCAAACACGCAAGCTTCTTGAAGTTTGTCGAATGCGAAGCACACCAGTGATCGTGTTCATCAACAAAATGGATCGAGAAGGGAAAGACCCTTTTGATCTTTTGGAAGAAATAGAAAAAGAATTGCGCATCGATCTTCGTCCTTTGAGTTGGCCTATCAGTATGGGAAAAACCTTTAAAGGAGTTTATAATCTGTATGAAAAAAGTTTAACCGTTTTTAATTCGGGTGAAAAACAAACAGATGAAAATTCTATTGAAATAAAAGACCTGAAAGACGATACCTTGGATAAATTGATCGGAGAAGATTATGCTAACACATTGCGCAATGATGTGGAATTATTGGAAGCAGGATACCCAGAATTTGATATAGAAGAGTATTCAGAAGCAATGGTTTCACCCGTTTTCTTTGGCAGTGCTGTAAATAATTTTGGTGTCCGCGAATTGTTGGATGCCTTTATCAGAATTGCACCCTCTCCGAAAGGAAGAACAACAGATATTAGAGAAATTGATCCGGAGGATAAAAACTTCAGTGGTTTTGTATTTAAGATACACGCCAATCTGGACCCAAAACACCGAGATCGTATAGCCTTTTTAAGAATCGTTTCCGGGAAATTTGAGCGCAATAAGAATTATTTTCATGTCCGTGAAAACAGAAGCATGAAATTTTCGAATCCGACAGCATTTATGGCTCAGGAAAAGAATATTGTAGACGAAGCTTTTCCGGGTGATATTATTGGTTTATACGATTCGAGTAATTTCAAAATTGGCGATACACTGACCGAAGGAGAAAAGATGAATTTCAAAGGAATCCCTCAATTTTCACCTGAACTATTTAAATACGTAGTGAACGCTGACCCAATGAAAACCAAGCAGTTAAATAAAGGTTTGGAACAATTAACAGATGAAGGGGTGGCACAACTATTTACAAAGAAAACTGACAATCGTAAAGTATTAGGGACTGTTGGAGCCTTACAATTTGAGGTAATTCAACACCGCTTAAAAAGCGAATATTCCGCATCCTGTAACTTCGAGCACATTTCCCTATACAAAGCTTGTTGGATGAGCTGTACAGATTCCAAAAAGCTTCAGGAATTTATCTTTGAAAAGGCGCATCATATGGCAACGGATAAAGAAGATCGGCCTGTATTTTTGGCAGAATCACCTTGGGCATTACAAATGGCTCAGGAGAAAAACCCCGAAATAAAATTCCATTTTCTTTCTGAGTTTAAGGATGAGTAATTGTTAAATACTAGTAAAAAAAGATCCCGCTCCGTAAATTACGGAGCGGGATCTTTTTTTACTTTCTTAAATTATCTTACGATCAATTTAGAAGTGCTTTGTCCGAAGCTAGTTGCTACTTTAACAGTGTAGAAACCTTTTGCTAAGTCAGCAGTATTGATGTGAGCAAAATGACGACCTTGATCTTGTGAACCGTTTGAAGTTGAAGAAACCAATTTACCTGTTACATCATATAAATTGATAGTAACAGTAGTTTCAGCAGTTAAAGTATAGTTCACTTGAACATTTTCAGTTGCAGGATTCGGGAATAAATTCAAACCTAAATCGTTATTTTTTTCGTTGATTCCGATTGTAGATAAAGTACCACGAATCATAACATCATCAAAAGAGATTAAGTTATCATCTGTTGAATTACCTAAAAAAGCAATAAAAACTGTTTGATTTGCATAAGTATCTAAAGCCACAGAAAACTTTCGCAATTGACCTCTGTGCGAGATTGGTGCAGTTGTGGAAGCCCAATCAATATATGTTCCATCTAAACCGTGAACAAATGCTCCAGATACTGCAGTTGGTGCAAATGTATAAGAACTGAATGTTGAATCAGAACCTAAAACAGTCATTTGAGATGCATTAAAAAGTACATTTGAAAATGCAGCTGTGTTATCTGCATTTGTAGATGTTGATAAACGCACTTGGTATCCATCTAAATAACGTGGAGTTTGGAAAGTAGCTGATTTCCAAAATAAAGTATCATGAGTACCTAATGGAATACTTGGAGTTATCAACCAGTTTTGTTGAACATCAGTTGTATTTGTCCAGGAGCTTGCAGAGATAACAGTATTTGTATCAGGTGCAGCAATTGTACCATATACTGTCTCATATTGATCTACAACAGAGAACGGTTTCACTGCAAAATAACCTAATGGGCGCGTACCTGCTGTTGAACCGTCAGCAACACCATCGCCATCCATTGAATACCATTGAATATCAGTCGTTATTGCAGGAGGTGTAGTTCCTAATGCATTACAATCAACTAATAATGTATCGTAAAAACGAATCAATTCGAAATCTTCAAAAAGCAAGGTATCTTGTGCTTTTACTAAAGACGTTCCTGTTAAAAGGAAAGCTAATAAAACGTAAATTTTTTTCATGTGTTGAATTTTGTGGGTTTAAATATTATTAAACAAAATTAAATATTAAAAGTGAATAAGAAAAATTTATGTTCAACTAATTAGCAATTAGTATAAAGACGCTCATTTTAAAGGTATTCCTTCTTCAAAAAGGAATAAATCATTAATTTTGAAAAAAATCTTTGTAATTGAATGTTATTTTTCAGGAAAGCAGTCTTTTTTTCATTTTTTCTTATTTTACCTTTTGTCACAAAGGCTCAAAATCAGGACCTGATAGTTACGCTGAAGGAATCGGTATTGAACAAAATGTTCAGTGCCATTGGTAACATAAAAGGTACTTCGACCTATTCTTTTATGTTCATTGAAGGAACCTATAATTGGGATCTGATAAATCCCCGAATAAAATTACATGCAAACAAAGCCAGTTTTGTGAGTGATGTAAAGGTAACGGTTGGCAATCACGATTATCTGATAAAAGTAGATGGATTAGTAGAGATCTGTTATGAACCTACTACCAATCTGATCTATGTCGAAATTACCAAAGCGGAATTCCCATTGAATATTATTTTCTTGGGCAATTTAAAGCATTTATGGGATGTTGATCTGGCAAAATATTTTGAAACCCCATTTACCTTTGAAGGTCCTCTCAGTATGGGAACAGAAATGGTTTTTACGATGCCAGACGGTACCTCAAAAATAATTTATTGCCATCCCTTAAATTGTGGCGTAAAAATTGCGGAAAAGCAAATTACTGTTTCCGCAGAAACTGAATTTGTGGATAGAAAAACGAATACTTTAACCGAAAAAAAACAGCACTAAAAAAATCGACAACTTATGAAACACGTTTTCCAAACAACATGCTCTGCTCTACTTATTTTATTTGGTTCCGTTTTATTTGCCAATAATTCTCCTCAAGGCTGTAATATAAAAATAACATCCAAAGGATTAAAGGAAGGCTCAATGTGTCTTTTAGCTTGTTACTATGGCGATAAAAATTACATCAAAGATTCGGCAAAGGCAAATGCTAAAGGGGAGGTAATATTTGCATCGCTGGAAAAATATCCACAGGGAATTTATTTATTTGTACCTCCAAACAAAAAGTATTTTGATTTTGTAATGGATGAAGGACAGAATTTTTCGCTGGAAACAGACACTACCGATTACATAAAACACATGAAGGTAAAGGGTTCTGAAGAAAATAGTTTCTTTTATGATTATCAGAATTTTATGAGTGGGAAACAAAAACAAATTGAACCACTAAGGGCACAATATCAAAAAGTAAAAAACAATAAAGATTCTGCTAAAATTGTTTCTGACAAGATCGCTGCCATCGACAAAGAAGTGATCGATTACAAATTAAACTTTATAAAGAACAATCCTAAGACCTTTGTTTCTAAGATATTCAGAGCAATGGAAGAACCGATTGTTCCTGAAGCACCTATTTTGCCTAATGGACAAAAGGATAGTACTTTTGGATACCATTATTACAAAACCCACTTTTTTGATAATATCGATTTTAGTGACGATCGTTTGCTACGCACCCCTATCTTTCAAAATAAAATAAAACAATACCTCGATAAACTTACTCCGCAAACCCCTGATTCAATAAGTATTTCAGTAGACGTTTTAATTGAAAAGGGCCGAGCAAATCAAGAAGTATTCAAATACCTGGTAAACTGGCTTACCTACAATTATGAAAGTTCACAGATCATGGGAATGGATGCAGTATTTGTTCATATCGTTGAACGTTATCATGCAAAACAACAAACACCGTGGGTGGATTCTACACAATTATATAAAGTCGTTAACCGTGCATTTACCCTTAAGCCACTGCTGATCGGCAAAAAAACACCTGCCATAACCATGCAGGACACCTTAGGAAAAGAATTATCCTTGTATGATGTAAAAGCCAGGTATACTATTTTGGTGTTTTGGGATCACGGCTGCGGACATTGTAAAAAAGAAATACCTAAACTAGCAGAGCTATATCACAAGATAAAATCGAAAGGCGTTCAGGTATATGCTGTTGAAACCGAAGACAACCCTAAGGAATGGAAAAAATTTATCAAGGATAATAATCTTGACTGGAACAATGTTGCCCAACCCGATCAATACAAGCGGGCTGTTACAAAAAAGATCTATGATATTTACAGTACTCCGGTTATCTATCTGCTGGATGAAAATAAGTTCATAAAGGCGAAGAGGATTGATGTAGAACAATTAGGTAATCTGATAGAAATGTTGGAAAAAGAAAGATTGGAAAAAGAGAAGAAGAAATAATTAACTGAAAGTTATTAAAAGCAAAAAATCCTTTCCGACCTTCCGGGAAGGATTTTTATTTTATTCTGGTTACGACGATTGTATTTCCACGGGAATAGTCGAAACGCCATTCTTTATCAAAGATGCGAGGTAAATAACGTTTGTATAGATTGATACGGGAGGTTAATTTATCTTCAGGCTCACCTTCTTTGGCTAATCCTGTAAATTCGTATGTTACCATTTTAGGATGTTCGAACATGAACATTTTTACTACGGCAACAATCGTTGTCATTACGCGATACAACTCGCCTTTGTTGGTGACGGTATATTCTTCCCCTTCATACTCATCATTTGTAACACCAAACACAATGGTAGCGTGTAAAATATTGTCCTGTCTACGACCGAAACGAACTTCATAATTAATATCATGATCGGTAGTAAAATAATAGACACCTGCAGTACTTATTGCAGGGGCAACAATTTTATATTCTTCAACGGAACCCAATTCGTTTTATCTAGTATTATCGAGCCTAAAATTATGAAAATATTTGGTATAAACAGATTAATAACTTAGAAACGATTAGAATAATGTATACCTTTGAGAAGGTCTAATTACCAAAGAACTATTGAAGCCTTTTTAGCTTGCAATTTTTAAAAAGCCTATAAATACTGATCATTATTATTTTTCAAAATGAACAAAAGCAATATAAAAGCAATATTCTTTCCTGTCACCATTTTCGTGTTGCTTCTCAACGTTTTCTGTTTTTCACAGAATGTGCCGATATTAAAAATCACAGATCTGGAAAAACGGATCAAGAACAATTCCGACACAACCTACATTGTAAATTTTTGGGCCACTTGGTGTGCACCTTGTGTGAAGGAGCTCCCCGACTTTGACAGCATTTCAAAGGTTTATAGGGATGAAAAAGTCAAAGTACTTTTGGTAACGATGGATTTTAAAGAAGATCTAGCAAGTAAAGTACTTCCATTCATTAAAGCAAAAAATATATTTTCTGAAGTATTGTTGCTGGATGAAATTAATGGAAATTATTTTATACCTAAGGTCTCAGATGCCTGGACAGGTGCATTGCCGGCAACACTTATCATCAATCAGAAAAAAAACTTTAACCATTTTTTTGAAAAGAAATTAACCTATGAATTTCTAAAACTTGAACTTTCACAAATCGAATAATCATGAGGCTTAAGATTACCAACATCACGTTATTATTAGTTGCAGCAAGTGTTTTTGTATATGCATTTTTTATTTACGATAAAGAAAAGCCATTACGCACTTTGGCCATTTTCGGAGAACGGAGTTATGATGCCAAGAGTGGAAATTCTGACACGACATTCCATACTATTCCATCTTTCAGTTTTACAGATCAAGATGGAAAAACAGTAACAGAAAAAGATTTTGAAGGCAGTGTGTACGTCGTTGATTTCTTTTTCACCACCTGCCATAGTATTTGTCCGATCATGAGCAATCAAATGGAACGCATTGCTGAAAAGTACAAAGGGGATGCAGAAGTGAAAATATTATCGCATACCGTTGATCCAGAAATTGATACTGTGCAACAATTAAAAGCGTATGCTATGAAACACAATGCCGATTCAAAACAATGGCATTTTGTGACCGGTAAAAAAAAATCCTTATACCAAATTGCACGTACAGGTTATTTATTAAATGCGGAGCAAGGCAATGGTGGTCCTGATGACTTTATTCACACACAAAACTTTGCATTAATTGATAAAGAAAAAAGGATCAGAGGATTTTATGATGGCACTGATTCTACTGAGGTCAATCAACTAATGAAAGATATCGATCTGCTTCTATCAGAATATCATTATAAAGAAAAGAAGTAAATCAATTCGATATTTTTAAAAATCGGTAATACTAATTATAAGTCAATAAAAAAGCTCAATCAGAATCGATTGAGCTTTTTAAAATATTGGTTAAACTATTTACTAAAATGCTATTCTTCTATCCTCTTGATAGAACAACCAACTGATTTGGTAGAATTTGTTTTTACTGCCTTACCGGTACCAACAGCATCTATGGCATCTTTCAAGAAGTGCTCTTTTGCATCATTTGCATCTTTGATATTATCATCAATTGCACCACGGTAGCTCAAGCCTTTTTTATCGAATAGAAAACAATGCGGAGTACGTGTTGCACCGAAAGCATTAGCGACAACTGAATTTTTGTCAACAACATAATTAAAATCATATCCTTGAGTCTTCGCATATTTTTTCATCTCTTCAAAAGAGTCCTCATCAGCACGTTGTGCTTCATTAGAGTTCACTAATATAACACCAATCTTATTTGATTTTGCAAACATAGCAACCTCTTTTATTCGCGCCTCACTTAATTTAACATACGGACAAGTATTACAAGAGAATATAACAAGCAAGCCCTTTTCTCCTTTTACATCCGCTAAAGAAACCTCTTTACCACTGATATCCATCATTTTTACATCTGCACTAGGAATTGGTTTTCCAATCTCAAGCTCAATATGT
>CANJPX010000070.1 GCA_947476185.1 Bacteroidota bacterium | reverse complement strand
AAGTTAATAACAACAATCAATTGGAAGGTGAGCATTCTATTCAAATTTCAAAACATGATTTGAACTTAATTAATGGTATTTATTTCGTTAAGTTCACTATTGATAATACGACTATCACTAAAAAATTAATTATCACTGAATAATAATATTAATAAAGGGGGTAAAAAGCCCCCCTTTATTAATTTGTAAAACACCAGAAAATGAAAAGTATTTCAAAATTTATTTTGCTTATTATTTTTTCCGTTATCGTTAACCGCGGTTATTCAAATAACTCGAATCACAAGATCAGTACAACACCAAAAAATAACGATACATTGATCACAACAAAAAGCAATATTGTAATTTTTAAGATGCTTCCTACTCCAACTTACACAAATAGCAATTCAGGTAGTCTGAAAAAAGGAGGAAAAGTAGCCAGAACCTCAACTTCCCGTTCTTGATCATATGATTCCTTTTATTGTTACAAATAACTTTTCATCAGTTATATAACATCCACTCTTTACTAATTCAAAAACTTCTACTCCTCTGTCCTTTGTATATCCTTTTTCTGAATGAATAATATTTACAGAAGAATTGCTGCTTTTATTCATTTGATCAAAGAGGTCATCTGCTGTCAGATCCAAAGAATAATTTTCTTTCACTCTTAATCCAACCAAAAGTATTTTATCCTCCAAACAACAATAAATATTTAAAGATCGATTATCCCTGTATTCCAGATATTTTATTTTACTCATTACCTTTTCGTAAACCATATCACTAAAAACATCCAGCAACTCTTCAGCCTTTCCATTTTCATCTTGCTTCAATTTCTCCCAATCAGGACCTGTAATTTGCGCAGACGCCAGAAAATTGACAAACTCCTTTTCCAACTCAATAAGCTCTTCTTTTGCCAATCTTTTGTATTTCATACCTATAATAATTTTGAATATTGCACAAAATTACTGTAATTCGTGATATAATTATATTCATATTCAAATAATCCAACTAAGCAATGGCAATCAATCATACCGTAACCGAACGATTTTTAAAATACGTAAAAATTGATACACAAAGTGATCCGGAGTCACCAACTTGTCCTTCAACTGCAAAACAAAAAGATCTTGCAAAAATATTAGTACAAGAACTTTTGGAGTTGGGAATTAACGATGCTCATATGGATGAACATGGTTATGTTTATGCAACGATCAATAGCAACACAACTAAAAAAGTTCCTGTAATTTGTTTCTGTTCGCATATGGATACTTCCCCCGACTGTTCCGGAAAAGATGTAAATCCGCAAATTCATAAAAAATACGATGGGAAAGACATTGTTTTGCCAAACGACAAAACACAGGTCATTCGGGTTCATGAGCATCCATCCTTGTCAAAACAAATAGGAAACGATATTATCACAACAGACGGCACTACCCTACTTGGAGCGGACAATAAAGCAGGAATTGCAGAAATAATGGATGCGGCAAATCACCTCATGAAACATCCTGAGATAAAACATGGAACAATAAAAATTCTATTTACGCCTGATGAAGAAATCGGAAGAGGAGCCGACAAAGCAGATATAAAAAAATTAGGAGCTGATTATGGATATACGATTGACGGTGAAGAATTAGGACATATTGAGAATGAAACATTTTCTGCTGATGGAGTTACTATTAATATTCATGGTGTAAGTACTCATCCGGGATTTGCAAAAAACAAAATGGAGAGCGCTATCAAAATTGCTTGTGATCTTGTTGCTGCATTGCCAAAAGACAAAATGAGTCCGGAGTCAACTGAAAAAAAGGAACCCTTCGTTCATCCTTTAGGAATTTCAGGAGGCATTGAAGAATCAAGTTTACAATTCATCATTCGAGCATTTGATGAGGATGGATTAAAAACACAAGAAGAGTTTCTTAAAAATTTGACAGAAAAAGTCATTAAAAATTATCCGAACTCAAGTTTCGATTTTATTATAAAAGAGCAATACAGAAATATGAAACAAGTTTTGGAAAAGAATCCGGAAATTGTAAATTATGCGTTGGAAGCAATTCGCAGAGCGGGAGTAGAACCTGTATTATCAAGCATCAGAGGAGGAACAGATGGCTCACGCTTTTCATACATGGGATTACCTTGTCCGAATATTTTTGCAGGAGAACATGCTTTCCATTCAAAACACGAATGGATCTCTGTTCAAGACATGGAAAAAGCTGTTGCCACGATCGTGAATCTATGTATGATCTGGGAAGAAAAAAGTTAATATTAAAAAGAATACTAATTTCAACTTCGCTTCAAAAAAGAGTTTCAATTTTAACAGTTATTAATTAGATTATTAAGGAAATTACTCATAATGCAAATAGCCAAGTAAAAATTCAAAAATGTGAACCTGTAATTCGGCAAAGGAGAAATAAAAAAGTCCCACAATAAATTGCGGGACTTTTTTATTTTGTAATTAACAAAATTATTTGTTAACTGTTTTTGCTAAGTCAGCTCCAGCTTTAAATTTAGCTACTTTTTTAGCAGCGATTTTAATAGCTTTGCCTGTTTGTGGATTACGACCATTTCTTGCAGCTCTTTTAGAAACTGAGAAAGATCCGAAACCAACTAATGCAACTCTGTCACCTTTTTTAAGTGCTTTTGTTGTAGCGTTAACGAATGCTTCTAATGCTCTTCCAGCATCAGCTTTTGTTAATTTTGTTTCTGCAGCAATTGCATCAACTAATTCAGCTTTGTTCATTTTTTAATTGTTTTTGGGTTAAACATTAATTTATATAACGAATATAGATTAGAATATATACACAAGGCAAGTTTTGAAGCAAAAAAAATGTAAAATTGTTAAAAAAAAGGCTTTTTGTTAATAACCAATCCGAAAATAGTCCCAACAGCAAGGGTTACATGGCGCATTTTGACAAAAAAGTGTATCTTTAAAATAAAAAAATGGAAAAATCTAATCCTTCAGAAAACAAAAAAAAGACACATGACACTATTGAGATACCCGTTGAAGGCTCATTAGGGTTGCTTGCATTAGGAGCAGTTGGATTAAAAGCCTGGAGGAAGAAACGAGAAGAAGAACAATTAAAACAAAAAAGTAAGTAACAAAATGGATAAGCCATTGGCAAAAAAAGTATTAGTACTCGGATGGGATGCAGCAGATTGGAAAATTATTAATCCGTTGTTAGATGCAGGGCAAATGCCTGCTTTAGAATCACTTATTGCTAGAGGAGTGATGGGAGATCTTGCTACATTAGATCCTGTATTATCTCCAATTTTATGGACCTCCATCGCTACAGGAAAAACAGGAGACAAGCATGGAATCCTAAATTTTGTGGAGCCTGTTCCAGAGCAAACTGAAATCAGGCCTGTTACATCAACAAGTAGAAAATGTAAAGCACTTTGGAATATACTATCCCAAAATGATTTAAAATCGAACATTGTAGGTTGGTGGCCAAGTAATCCGGCAGAACCGATAAATGGAGTAATGGTTTCGAATTTATTTCAGAAAGTGACAAGCGAAAAAGCTAAAGATTGGAAATTGCAAGGAGGGACTGTGCATCCCGAAAGATTAGCGGAAACACTAGCGGAATATAGGGTTCACCCGATGGAAATAACCGGTTCCCATATTCTTCCTTTTGTTCCAAATGCAAAATCAATTGATCAAGAGAAAGATAAAAACCTCACTACAATTGTAAAATATCTTGCAGAATGCTCTTCACTTCACAATGCCGCAACGTGGTTAATGGAAAACGAACCATGGGACCTTACGGCTGTTTATTTTGATACAATCGACCACATTTGTCATGGGTTTATGAAGTTTCGTCCTCCATATATGATAGGTGTAGATAAGGAAATGTATGAGTTTTACAAGGATGTCGTTGACAGTGTTTATCGTTTCCACGATATGATGTTGGATAGATACATTAAATTAGCTGGTGAAGACGCAACAATAATAATCATATCTGATCATGGTTTTCATTCAGATCATCTTCGTCCAAAACGATTACCCTCCGAACCAATGGCTCCGGCATTAGAACATCGTCAATATGGTATATTTTGCATGGCAGGGCCCGGCATTCAAAAAGATGAACGAATCTATGGTGCAACATTATTAGATATTGCTCCAACCATTTTAACTTTATTTGGTTTGCCTGTCGGAAAAGATATGGATGGCAAAGTATTGACTCAATCCTTTGAGGAAAAGATAATACCCGAATACATTGAAAGTTGGGAAAATGTTCCGGGGAATGCCGGACAGCACTCTTCCGAGATGCAACAAGATCCTTTTGCTGCGCAAGAAGCAATGAAACAATTGATTGAATTGGGATACATTGAAGCTCCTGCGGAGGATAAACAAAAAACTGTCAACAAAGTAATCGATGAATCTCAGTTTAATTTAGCCAGAATTTTTTTATTTAAAGAACAACCCGAAATGGCTGAACCCATTTTGGAAGCACTTCATAATAATTCTCCAAATATTGCACGCTATGGTTTAAAATATGCCGAATGCTTACAAAAACTTAGAAAATTTGATGTTTGCATGGATGTAATCGAGAAATTAAAAAAACTTGATAAGAAAGATTTACCACATCTCGATTATTTAGAAGGGGTGTTGTTAGTTTCAAGGAACATGCCACGAAAAGCATTACCTTTTTTCAGAAAAGCAATGGAATCCATATCTCATATGCCCGATATCCATATTAAGGTTGGAGAAGCATTCCTCAAATTAAAAGAATGGGAAGAGGCTAGAATTGCTTTTAACAAAGCTTTAGAAATCGATCCGGAAAATGCTGGTGCGCATGTAGGTCTTGGAATAGCGTTGCTTCGTAAAAACGACTTGGAAGAGGCTGTAGACCACCTCCTTTCTTCTGTTTCATTGATCTTTAATAATCCTTTGGCGCATTACTTTTTAGGGGAGGCATTCTACCGGATGGAAATGTATGAAAGGGCTGTTGAAGCCTTCAAAGTGGTAACAACGTATCAGCCAGGAAATAGGAAAGCGCATCTATTTTTGGTCAAAATTTTTTCAAACAACATTAAGGATCCTATTGAAGCAGAGAAACACAAAACGTTTATTAAAAATAATATTAAAGGAACCGTTACAATTGTCTCGGGAATGCCGCGCTCCGGAACATCCATGATGATGCAAATGTTGAATGCAGGTGGAATGGAAATACTTACAGATAATGTAAGGCTCAATGATGAAAATAATCCCAAAGGGTATTTAGAATATCAAAAAGTAAAGAATTTAGCAAGTGACAATTCCTGGATGCACGAAGGACAAAATAAAGTTGTAAAAGTTATTGCCCAATTACTCCAATATTTACCTATAAACTACACCTATAAAGTTATTTTTATGGAACGAGAAATGGAGGAAATTATTCAATCGCAGCAGATTATGCTCGGAAAAAAAGCTGATGTTGATAAAAAAATCTACCCTACCAGTCTAGCCGAAACCTTTAAAAAACAGCTAGAAAAAACACGTTCATGGATAAAAACTCACCCACAATTTGAAGTGACATATGTTTCTTATACTGACGTAATTAATAATCCAACTGAAGTTGCAGAAAATATTTCTTTGTTTGTGGATGCGGATCTAAATATAGCAGCTATGGCTCTTGCAATAGATGAAAATCTGTATAGAAACCGAAAGAAATAAATTTTTTTGATAAATAGCCTTTTTTCAGTATTATTGTATATGAATATAACCTAAAATTAATTAATATGAAAAAATCTCTCCCAAACAAATTAAAATCATATTCAGCCCTTGCTGCTGCTGTAGCAACAACAGGTGTTGTAAATGCCCAAATTATATACACAGATGTATCTCCTGATGTAACGGTAAATACTTCACTTACTGGCGTAAACATTGACCTTGACAACGGGGGGGTTGTTGACTTTATCGTAGGTTTACAATCGGGTGTTTCTGCAACAAGTTCTTACCCTTATAATACTATTTGGAGCCTGCCACAGGGCGGAGTTAATGCAATTGCTCAAAATGGTGTTAATGGTGCATATCCATTAAACGCAGCGCTTAATTTAGCCGACCCTATCGATGCTTCGCTAGTATGGGCTGTTGATGCAAACCAAATTGCAGCATTAGTTTGGCCAACTTATCCAGCTTCAGATGCTGGAAATTGGATGGGGGCTACAGATAAATATTTCGGATTTCAATTCGATTTAGCAGGAACAACTCATTATGGTTGGGCTCGTTTTGATGTAGCTGCAGATGCGTCCTCTTTTACAATAAAGGATTATGCATATGATGCAACTGCTAATACAATGATTCCCGCTGGTGGAATGCCAGTGCCATTAAACATCAATGATCTTTTGGCACACAACACAATGATATATGGTTTTGAAAAAACAATCAATGTGAAATTGTCAAATACAACAATTGATGGACTTGTTACTGTAACAGATATTTTAGGCCAGGAACTTGCAAAAGTAAATGTAACGAATGAAATAACTACTATTGCATTAACTGATGCAAAACCAGGTGTATATTTTGCAACTATTACAAAAGCAGATGGAAGTTCATTCACAAAAAAACTTTTTCTAAAATAATTTTATAATACTTTCAATTTCAAAAGCCATTCTTCTATGAAGAATGGCTTTTTTATTATATTTGATAAACAATTAATAAATGAAATTCCAAAATAGCAGCAAGAACTTACAATCATTCAAGAAAGCATCGCTTACACCAATAACAAATTACATCCGTTAATAATAACACTTAATTTCAGACGAACTATTCGGATGCGATCAGTCCAATATATTTTTTTGTTATATGAATGAAATCAGAGAATATTATTTGATCCTTATCACAACCCCAATTTATGCAATAGTAATTGGAGGAGAGATCTTATTCAGTTATCTGCAACGTAAAAATTATTATTCTGTAAAGGGCACACTGGCAAATATTTATCTGACAACCTTAAATATGAGTTTAGATATTTTGGTCAGGGGACTTTGCTTATTCGTTCTGAATTATTTCTATCAATTCAAATTTATTGAGTTGCACAATCAATACATATATTGGGGTTTATTATTAATAGGCCAGGATTTTATGTTCTATTGGCTTCACAGAATAGATCATGTGTGCAGAATGTTTTGGGCAGTACATATCACACATCACTCCTCTGAAGAATATAATTTAACTGTTGGTTTCCGCTCTTCTGTATTTCAACCTTTATATCGTTTCATTTATTTTATTCCTTTGGCATTACTTGGGTTTAAAGGAATTGATATAATGTTTATATATTCTGCAACTCAGATCTATGGTATCCTTATTCACACACAAACGGTTGACAAACTCGGATTTTTAGAGTATTTTTTATCGACTCCTTCTCACCATAGGGTACATCACGCAAGCAATGCAAGATACCTTGATAAAAACATGGGAATGTTACTGATAATTTGGGACAAATTATTCGGAACTTTTGAGGCTGAAGAAGAGAAAGTAGTTTTCGGATTAACTGAAAATATAAAAACTTACAATCCGCTAAAAATGGTCTTTCACGAATGGGTAAATATCGGAATCGATCTGAAAAAGACATCTTCACTTAAAGAAAAGTTGAAATATATTTTTGGACCTCCCGGTTGGAGTCATGATGGCAGCAAAAAAACCTCCCGCCAAATGCAAAATGAATTAACAAAAAAAAGTTCAACTACATAGATCAATTTGAAACCTATTCCTTTGATAGTACAATTTGTTAAAAGTAAAAAAGGGATACTCACAATTTCTCTTTTCGCCTTATTCATTTGGTATTACTTCTGTTTGCCATCTCCCCTATTCAGATCAAAAACAAGTACAACCCTAGAAGATAGCAATGGCAACCTTTTGGCAGCTAAAATTGCTGATGATGGACAATGGCGATTTCCATTAACTAAAAAAGTTCCGCAAAAATTTATTGATTGTATCATACAATTTGAAGACAGGGGCTACTACTCTCATTGGGGAGTTAGTCCAAGTGCCATCATCAGAGCCATTAAACAAAATCTCCGGGATAAGCGAACAGTAAGCGGAGGAAGTACTATTACAATGCAAGTGATTCGCTTATCACGAAAAGGGCAAAAACGAACTTTTTTTGAAAAATTCATCGAAATAATTTTATCCACCAGGTTAGAATTCAGTTATTCTAAAAAAGAAATTCTGGAATTGTATTCATCCAATGCTCCATTCGGAAGCAATGTAGTTGGCATTGATGCGGCTTCCTGGAGATATTTTGGAAGAGATCCTTCAAAACTATCCTGGGCAGAAGCGGCAACCTTAGCAGTTTTGCCGAATGCACCCAGTTTAATTTATCCCGGAAAAAATCAGGAACGCTTATTAAAAAAACGCAATCGTTTATTGGATCAACTTCTAATTGCAAAAAAAATTGATCAGGAAACATGTAACTTAAGTAAAAAAGAACCATTACCCGGCCTGGCACATGCTATCCCGCAACTTGCACCGCACTTATTGCAAAGAGCCGCAAATGAAAAACTATCCGGACAAAGAATTACGTCTACACTTGATGTGCATTTACAAGAGAGAGTAAATACAATTATTGAAAATCATCATAGAATATTAAAAGGAAATGAAATTCATAATGCGTGTGCAATTGTATTGGATGTTAATACAGGGAATGTATTGGCCTATGTTGGAAACACGAATAATAAAGACAACCCTGAATACGAAGGCGATGTTGATGTCATAAATGCTCCAAGAAGTACGGGAAGTATTTTAAAACCATTTTTATTTGCAAGCATGTTAACGGATGGAGAACTGCTCTCTACAACGCTTATACCCGATATCCCCACGCAAATTGCGGGATATGCTCCACAAAATTACAATCAAACATTTGATGGCGCAGTGCCTGCCAAACGAGCTCTTGCAAGAAGTTTAAATATTCCTGCAGTTAGGATGTTGCAAAATTACGGAATAGAAAAATTCAATTATAATCTCAAAAAAATTGGAATGACAACACTTACCTATTCACCGGATCATTACGGTTTATCTGTTATTCTGGGTGGTGCAGAAGGCAAATTGTGGGACATCACGGGAATGTATGCAAGCATGGCAAGAACTTTAAATCATTATACAAAGTACAACGGGAAATACGATAAAAACGATTTCCATCCCCCTAGTTACACTTCCAGGGAAGAAAAAAAACCGGATTTAGAAAACACTTCTTATCTCGATGCAGCTTCTATCTATCTAACATTTGAAGCCATGGTTGAAGTATCACGCCCTGATGAAGAATCAGGCTGGAAACAATACACTTCTGCCACAAAAGTGGCATGGAAAACAGGAACAAGTTTTGGATTCAGGGATGGTTGGGCCATTGGGATTACACCAAACTATGTTGTGGGCGTATGGGTTGGAAATGCTGATGGAGAAGGGCGTCCTGGATTAGTAGGGATTCAAACAGCTGCACCTATCTTGTTTGACATTTTCAGTATTTTAAAACCAGGGAAATGGTTTACTCCACCTTATGATGAAATGGAGAAGGTGAAAGTATGTAAGCAAAGCGGTTGCAGAGCAAGTGACATATGTGAACCAACAGATAGTATTTGGATCCAAAAAAATGGATTAAGGACAGAGCCCTGCAAATATCATCGACTAATCCATCTTGATGAAAGTGGAAAATTTCGTGTAAATAGTAATTGTGAAGATGTCAGTAAAATGAAACATGTAAGTTGGTTTGTACTCCCTCCAGCCATGGAATGGTATTACAAATCAAAAAATACAACATATAAGGAATTACCACCATTGCGCAGTGATTGTGAAACAGAAGGCTTGAGCGCTATGGAAATTATTTATCCAAAACAATTCAGCAAAATTTATGTCCCGGTAGAAATTGACGGAACATTAGGAAAAACAATTTTTCAGGTGGCACATCGCAAAGCAAATACTATCATCTACTGGCATTTAGATGGCGTATTTATTGGCACTACACAAAACATACATCAAATGGGATTAGCCCCCGATGAAGGAATTCACACGCTTACACTTGTGGATGAAGAAGGAGAATCGATAGTACAGCGATTTGAAATTGTGAGTAAAAAGAAATAAGATCTATTTTTTCAGGATCTTTGCTTTATAGATGCCATTGTCTGTGATCACACTCACAAAATAAATTCCGGCAGCTTGATTTGAAATATTGATCTCTGTCAATTCAGAAGTTATTTTTTCTGAAAAAATATCTTGCCCAAAAACATTCACTATTCTTACCATTCCGTCCAGCAATACATGCTCTTTATCATTTACATAAAAATTACCGTTACCTGGGTTGGGATAAACAGAAAGAGATGAAAGCCTATTCTCATGAATTCCTGCGAAAGTAGGTTCAGCTGCAACGCATCTGAAACTGAAAGCTTCCAGCATAACTCCCGAATCAAAAATATCATCACCGGCATCAGCAATTGCTACTTTGAAATGATAGGTTGAATCAGGAATCACTTGCGCAAATGCCATCATATTTGTTGTAAATCCATCATAGGTAATATAATGTCCCGGAGGAGTTTCGTTATTATAATAATAAGAGGAATTAACAGAATCATTAACATTATCAATAGTAACAGCTGTACCTCCCGGTAAAGTTGTTGCATTTATCCGCCCAGTAATTCCGGGACCGCTGATCAATACCGCAAAAGGATCATTAAATCCTGCAAAAACAAATTCAGGATATTCTTCCGATCCAAAACAATAATTAAAATATAATGTATCTGCAGAAGGCACTGCATTAAATTCCAAAATACATCCGTCATAGGTCGTAATCCCTGATAAAGAATCAAGATCACTATCACCGGGAAAGAAAAAAGAGGCAGAAGTTGAACCTATATTATTGCTATCAGCGATTGATAAAACTAAACCTGTTGATAAAGCCAACCCTTGTGTTATAGACATTTCAGAAGTCCCGTTAAATTTTCCAATTGCACCAGAAGGACAATTCACCGTTAAACTACTTATTGTTACACCCAAACCTTGAAGCAAAGTGGTGATGTCTGAAGTGCTAAGGCTGTCGTTTATTGTCAACTGAGCTTTAGAAAATAAAACAGAAAAAACGAGAGTCAAAACGAGTAGATATTTTCTCATGATCAGGAGTATTAATCAAATAAATTTAGACTAATATTTCCAGAAAAGCAACTCTTTACTTTATTGTTTAAAAGATGAAAACCTACAACCTTTTCTTTAATACTTTTCTCAGATCAAATCGATGTCCGTAATAAAACCTGAAACAACCGTTTTGATAATTTAGTGAAGATTTTTTATCATTATTAACGAAGTAATTCGTGTTCGTCCAAGAGATACCTATAAAATAAGATCGCTTATTATATCCTATTGAAAAACGTGATTGCAATATCGCTCCAATAGCAGTATTGGAATGAGATTTCTGATCAAATGCATTTGTAGAATAAAATTGTTGAACGGCCAATCCCGGTAATGTATATAAATTTACAAACCAATTTTTTCCAAAAATAAGGGTATAGGTATAACCGCATGAGATTCCCCATGTGATACTTCCGGCATTTTTAAATTGCACATCTTCTTTAAATTTATACTTTACAGAGTCGGGGAAAATAACCGAATCGGCATCAATCGCATACAGGGATGCAAATGTCCCAAGCAATAATGACCCTGCACTTTTCCTCTGCTTTTGTGTCAGGTTATATGGAGCAGCACTAGAAAAGCGTTTATTATTAAAAACATAAACCAATTCGCCACCAAGAGTAGTATTTTTTATATCCGGGCGATAAAGATATTCCATTGTGAAAGATGTGTCATTAAGAACTTTGGAAGGCGATGTAGCATGATATCCTTGATTATAACGGTAATAGATATCATAAATAAACCGTCTACCATTCGCATTTGTAGCAAATGAGATCTGTTTTGAACGTCCGAATTTATAATCATCATTATTTAAACCCGGGGGGTTGTATTGAAACTCAAAACCAATACCCTTAAAACTCATACCAATACCCATATTCACATTCGTATTAATACTATATTCTAACTTATTTTGAGTTATATTATCTGTGATGCTGAATTTATTTGTCCGGACAACAGCGATCAATTTTGCATTTAACAAATCACGAAAACTTTCAATATAGGTGGTGTCAATTTTTTGATAAATATGCAAAGAATCATCTTTTCTATGTCTGCCATCCGCAAACATAGTAAATGAAAGACAAAGAAATAAAATTGAAAAAGATATCCGCATACTTCTTAATGTGCCTTAATAGGAAAAGTATACATAGTACTCATTTTTACTATCGTTCCATTTTGCACACCCGGACTAAATTTCAAGGTTTGAATGAGTCGTTTTACTTCTTCATCCACCCCATACCCAACACCGCTTATTACAACAACATTTGTAACAACGCTATCCGGCTTAACATCAAAACTTAATGTTACCTCACCAACAAGATATTTCTTTTTAGCCTCTTCGGAATACTTCACATTATATAAAACATAGGTATACAATGCATTGTCACCTTTTGGAAAGGAAGGTTCGGTATTAGTGACCACTTTTATATTTTGTTTATCTGTTTGAGCAAATCCAATTATAAAACAGATCATTGATGCGGAAAGTAGGAGCAGTTTTTTCATCTTGGTAATGATTATTTATTAATAAAATAATTTACAAACTTTATTGGTATTTCCCTTTGGAGATTATTTGGCAATCAACCTATCCGATGCTTTAGTCTATATCCTCCCGATTTACCTAAGCTATTCTTTAGTAAATATAAAACAAAAACATTAAAAATCTAAGAGAAAAATATTGGGAATAAATGGGTTAAATAAATCCGGGAATAAATTCAAAAACAGCACCGAAAAGAATAGCCTAGCTTATCACTTGCTCTAATACATCTAATGACTTTAATTCGCCAAAGGAAGAAATGTGAAACTGATAAAATAAAATGATGGATTGCAACAATATCTTTCGTTGTGTATTATCGATCTTCAGTTCCTGAATATGTTCAAAATTGGAATTCATCAATTCATTCAGCAAGAAAGCTATATCTGGTTTTAAATAATTATTGTGACTTGGCAAATGGGAAATATATCTTCCATCACTCAGATCAAAACATGAATTTTTTTCTGAAAAATTTCCTTGAGGATAAAAGCCCAAAAACCTGCTTAGTTGAATTAAAAAACACAAATGAAAATTAGAGCAACTATCTGTTTTCAGATCTAAGATCAACAATGAATTTTTAATATATAAAAACAGGTCTTCGTCAGAATGTTCTTCTTTAAGAGAACGAAACAATATTTCATTTAAAAAAATTGCTATCGAACTTTTAATGATATTATAAGGGATATCTGAATAGGGAAATTGGATATTGATCTCCGAAATGCGCTGCAAGCTTGTTTTTTCTGAATTCGACACGACTATTTCCACGATAGACATTGGCTGAAAAAGAGAAGCTTTTGTTTTTGACTTTTTGCTTCTTGTTCCGTTGATCATATAAGACTGCAAACCAAATTTTGCGGTGTAGACCTTTACAATTAAACTTGTATCGGAATAGTTGGTGGTGTGAAGTATTATACCACTAGTCTGGTGAAGCATCTCTTAATTCTTTCAGTGAAAATAAAATTAATTTATCACTAATATTTTGGTAACTGTTTTTTTTGAGCCATCTTCACTGGTACAAAACACCATGTATACACCGGAACTAACACGTTCATCTTTGAAATTTTTACCATACCAAATAGCCTGTCCTCCTTCTGATTTTGTTTCATAGACGAGTGTACCGCTTATATCCGTAATTTTTAAAGTAGAATTGTTCATTAGGCCCTTTATAGCAATAGGTCCATCATAATCATGCTTTACAGGATTAGGAAATGCATATACATCCGTAAAATCATCTAAAGCCTCTATAGAAGTTCCTCTGTATGAAATAATACCTTTTGTTGTTCCAAAATAAACCTCCCCGGTTTTATGGTTGATTGCAATACTTTTAACATTGTTGCTAAATAACGGACTATTAGATTCATCAAAATGCGCAATTTGGGTAGTTCCATCGGCCGACATTAAGAATACTCCTGATTTGGAAGTAGCAATCCACTTCCGGTTTGCATCATCAATAGCAATCGATTGTACAATTTCTGTTTCCAATAATATTTGAACATGACCATCCTGTTCAATCAATATTTGCTGGGCATCAAAATTCTGACCTGTAAAAACATTTTCTGGAGTATAAAAAACAGCTATACCTTTGTCTGTGCCGATCCAAATTTCTTTATCAAGATCCTCAGCCAAACAGTATACTGTATTACTTGGTAAAGCTCCATAACCAACATTTGCAGATAATTTTTTTGTATTAGAAGTGTTTGGAGCGGCGAATGTATTTCCTTTATAAACTAATAGCCCACTTGTCAGCACCGCCCATTTTTGATCCGATTTATCAACCAGTATTTGCTCAAGACTAGTTGTTCCAATTATCGGTGAGAAATTTAATGACCCCCAAACTCCAGACGGTGTTTTATAAGAAATACAATTCGTAACTCCTGAATTGGTGACCCACAAATTACTGCCCTCATCAAGCGCTAAACCATATGTGTTGACAGGACTATAACCCGCAAATGGCAAACCTGATAATGAACTATTAAATGCATTATTAAGTTTTAAGGGCACTCCATTGTATAACTCAAGAACTCCCTGGTTCCAAGTGGAAGCATAAACTCTCTTAGAGTCTTTCGGATCAACCAAAACATTCATGAAATCGTAAATCGAATCCATATGAACAGTAGCTGAACTTGTTTTAACATTATTCCATTGTTCATCTTTCAATTGATACAATCCATCTTTAAAAAAATTCCCATAATTACCGGGAGCAACCCATAACTGATCATCCGCAAAACTCATATTTAGAGCCCTTTCACTTCCAGGCCCATTCGGATAATGAAAATCATAACCAATACCTGGGCTCCAGGAAGCCAAACCATATTTTTTATCCGCGAACCAAATTGAACCTGCAGCATCCAATACTGCAACCTGAGCTGTCATCACATCGCCAAAATAATTTGAGTAATACGCAGTACTTACAAGTGACGAATTATAAGTAGACACGGAACCATCAAAAACCAAAACAAGCTTATCGTTATTACTTTTTACCGAATATGCTGTATAGCCACTTCCTGATGGCGGAGCTCCGGCAGGAATAAAATGTGACCAAGAAGTTCCATCAAAAACAAACAATGAATCTTGACCAAAAATATTCGTCATGCTATTTTTCGAAAAGTTGGTGTAGATCTTTCCATAAAAAGTTGTGATCGTATTATAGATACCAGTTGTAAGATCGGTACCGGTTGCGACATTGTTAATAGATGTCCAGGAGGAATAATTCGCCAAATTAGGGTCATTCAATAAGGCCCTGTATATACCAATATCAGTTGCAGCATACAAATAAGTTCCATCAGAAGTAATATCCCTTACATTTAAGAAGCCCCCACTTGGGCCGATATAATAGGTATCTTTTACCTCGTCTCGATCGGTATTTATAACAACAATTCCAAATCCGCAAGATAAGTAGGCAAATTCATTGATAAAATAAATATTGTTTATCGATTTATTCCCGATAATTGATTTCCTCTTAATATCAGAAATGTTTACTATGATATTGTTTTCGATTATATCAAGATTTGAATTTTTATATGCAATTAATACTTTTCCATTATAAGGATTGACATTAACTACAACCCCTTCAATATCCGACAAGCCATTGACTTTCGAAAGGCGGTTCATCGAATTGTCAGCTTTCTGGTAACTAAAAACACCACTAGTGGTAACACAATAAACAAGTCCATTGCCCTCGGCAACAGAAAGTGCATTCTTATAAGAAAGGTGCTCTTGCCAACCACCTATAGGAGTTTGCTGAGCGGAGAGGAATGAAACAAAAAGAATAAAGGAAAACAGTAAACAAATTTTTCTCATTACTATAAACAAAATTATTGCATTATATAAACATAAAAGTACTGATTTTATTGCACGACTTCTTTAAAAAATATGTAAATTTTGATACCTTTGCAATACAATTGGCTTCGTAGTCGCGGGGTATTGCCCGCGATGGCGAGTGAAGCCTCGCCACTGAACCGGGAGAGTGTCTTTCTTTACAGAACCATATGAAAAAAATATTGTATACATATATTCTATATTCAAAAAGCCACAACCGATTTTATATCGGTCAAACCAATGGTATAGAAGAACGTTTAAAAAGACACAATTCCGGCATTGAAAGATCCACAAAACCATTCGCCCCATGGGAGCTAATAGGATGTTTTGAAAAGGAAAGTCGCTCAGAAGCAATGATTTTGGAGAAGAAATTAAAGAATTTAAATACCGAAGGAATAAATAAGCTTATTGTTAAGTTTTTTAATAAAAAGTCAGGAGATAATTTACCTTTGTAAAATAATTGGCTTCGTAGCTCAACTGGATAGAGTGTCGGTTTCCGGTACCGAAGGTTATGGGTTCGACTCCCTTCGAGGTCACCAATAAAATAAAGGGTTACAGAAATGTGACCTTTTTTTTATTTCACAGAGGGTCACTTTTTATTGTCGCAATACTTTTTCATATTACAACCAAATAATAAAAGCCCCACCAATCGGCAGAGCTTTTATTTCAGGAGAATGACAGTTAATCGTTCTTTCATTTCGATACAGCAAGAACTTCGAAATGATCTATCCGTTTTAAACAGGTAAGATCGACAGCTAGGCGTTTCTGTCGGAATTTGATTACTTTAAAGTTATAACCATTCCGCTTATTTTTCTTTCGTTCTTTCCGTCTGCATCGGTTGCAATAACATTTTCTATAAGTAGTTTTGTTACCTTCAGAGCCTCTAGTGTTTTGAGTTTAGCCATATTTTCTGCACTTATTTTACCTCCCATATTTGATGACTCAATCCATAATCCTTCTTTTTCACCTTTGGAAGCGGGCAATTGCCAACGCATATTGAATGATTTTATTTTTACTTCTTTATTAGCTGCTGTTATGTTATCACATTTCCAAAGGGCTGCGTATACTAATGTTGCATCTCCACTTTTTCCGCAAAAAGAAGCCATTTCAGCCGATTCTTTTCCTTTTGCCTGACCGAAGATGTGAGTAGTGCCTAAAATAGTAAACATAACTAAAGATAAAATTATTTTTTTCATTTTTTTTTGCTTAGGCGCCACTATTGTTTTGTTTATGCTCCGTTTTTTTTGAGTGGGCTCTTGTCTCCACTTACTTTTATTCAGTAGTTAATAATTCAAATACCATTCTTTTTTTCCGTTCGTGGCTGTTAACCCCACAGATTGTATTTATCGAACTTTGTAAATGATTTTATGAGGAGGATTATATTAAAACGTGAAGAGTATTATACCCTTATACCAATCAAACAAACATCATCAACTTGCTCTAAATTTCCTTTCCAATTATCAAAGACATCATTTAATTTTTGTTTTTGGGTTTCCAATGGTTCATTTGCGATTGCCAACAAGAAGTTTTGCAATTGTTTGTACATGAATTTTTTGCCGCTAACGCCACCAAATTGATCGGCAAAGCCATCGGTTAAGGTATAGATCAAATCACCTTTTTGTAAATTTTGTGTTTGTAAGGTAAAAGGGAATTGATCCTTATCATGTTTCCCAATAGGCATTCTGTCGGCTTTGATTTCAATGAGTTCTTTGCTTCTTATTATCCAAACCGGATTGTTGGCAGAAGCACAATACAAAATATTATTTTTAAAATCAAAACTTAGTAAACTTCCATCCATGCCATCTTTACCACCTTCGGCACTGCCATCATTTTTTAAGTTTTCAATAACTAACCGTCTTGTTTCGTTCAATAATAAATCGGGGCTGGTTATTCCTTGTAATGATGCTGCTTTTAAACTGGCAATGTTTACAATACTCATAATAGCCCCTGGCACACCATGCCCCGTGCTATCTGCTGTTACTAATACAAATTGCTTGTTACTTAATTTTGCTGCCCAATAAAAATCCCCACTTACTACATCTTTTGGTTTGAACAATATAAAGTAATTGCTCAAGTTTTCATCCAACATTTTTTTACTTGCTAATAATGCCCGTTGTATTCGTTCGGCATAATTTATACTATCCGTAATTTCTTTGTGTTTTTCTTCCACAATGTGTTTTTGAGCAATAACTTCTGCTGTTCTTTCATCAACAGTTTTTTCCAGTTTTTCTTTTTCGGCAACTAATTTCTTTTCTCTGCTTTTAATGAAATAAAAAATGCTGCCAATAGTTAATAACCCAACCAATGTTCTGAACCACCATGTTCGCCACCAAGGCGGGCGCACAACAAATTTATATTCAAATGATTCGCTCCATACACCACTTTGGTTCATGGCTTTTATTTTAAAAATATAATCGCCGCTTGGTAAATTACCATATGGAGCTTCCGTTCTATCTGTAATTGAACTCCAATCGGGATCTATGTCTTCTAATTTATATTGGTATTTAACGTAGTTCCGACTCTGCATGTGAACGCCAATAAAATTAAACGTAATATTATTGTTATTGTAAGGTAAACTTAAATGCACGGGTAAATTATACCATTTTGTTAAGCCATCAAATTGTATATCTTTCAATAAAATTCCATTGGAAAGTAAAGTATCATTTGTTGTTCCTCTAATTATTTCTTTACCTGTGCTATCGGGATATACGGCGTTTAAATTTGCCCAGGCTATTTCTTCTCCAAATAATTTTACACTTGTAAGGTTAACAATTGGTGCAGTTGTATCTGTAATACTTCCTTTAGGATCGTAACAGGTTAGTATATTTGTGCCCCACCAAATTCTTCCTTTACTATCTTGCAAAACGGAATTCCTCCTAGAGTTTATACCTAAAAACCCATCGTTATAACCATAGTTATAGAAAAAAGCCTCTTTTATGGGGTTGAATCCTATTTCTCCCTCTCCTTTTTTGGAGAGGGCCGGGGTGAGGCCAAAATTTGCCAAATTCTTGGCAGTTACTTTACTTAATCCATTTCGTGTACCGAACCAAATATTTCCATCTACATCCTGCATCATATTTAGCACCGAATTGTTGTTCAGTCCTTCTTTCTCAGTAAAATTGGTAAAAGATTTAACAAGCTTTCCATTTATTTTTTTAAGATCTTGTTGAGCTCCTGGAGGTGTTTTTTCTCCTCTTTCTATTGCCTCTACTCGGTTACCATCGTAACGACAAACGCCACCGCCATTTGTCCCGAACCAAAGGTTTCCGATTTTATCTTCTAAAATACTCCAAACACAATTATTGCTCAGGCCTACTTTTTCCGTATAATTTGTAAAAGATTTAATAAGCTTCCCATTTATTTTTTTTAGGTCTTGTTGAGCACCTGGAGGTGTTTTTTCTCCTCTTT
>CANJPX010000069.1 GCA_947476185.1 Bacteroidota bacterium | reverse complement strand
CGGTGAAGTAGTAAAACCGGAAACCATCAATTACAGAACTTACAAACCAGAAATGGGCGGATTGTTTTGTGAAAGAATTTTCGGACCTGTTAAGGATTGGGAATGTGCTTGTGGAAAATATAAACGCATCCGTTACAAAGGAATTGTTTGTGACCGTTGCGGTGTTGAAGTAACAGAAAAGAAAGTGCGTAGAGAACGTATGGGACACATCAATTTAGTTGTGCCTGTTGCTCATATCTGGTACTTTAAATCATTGCCAAATAAAATTGGTTATCTGTTAGGTCTTCCAACTAAAAAGTTGGACATGATCATTTATTATGAGCGTTATGTTGTAGTAAATGCAGGTGTTAAAGCTGTTGATGGAATTAATTATCTTGATTTTTTATCGGAAGAAGAATATTTAAATATTCTAGATACTCTTCCTAAAGAAAATCAATATTTAGATGATACCGATCCGAATAAATTCATCGCTAAGATGGGTGCTGAGGCGTTACAAGCACTTTTAAGCCGTGTTGATCTTGATGGATTATCTTTCGATCTTCGTTTAAAAGCAAATACAGAAACATCACAACAACGTAAGAACGAAGCGTTGAAGCGTTTGCAAGTTGTTGAGAGCTTCCGTCATGCAAATCAAAATGTTGAAAATCGTCCTGAGTGGATGATCGTAAAGATCGTTCCAGTTATTCCACCGGAATTGCGTCCATTGGTTCCATTGGATGGTGGCCGTTTTGCAACTTCTGATTTAAATGATCTTTACAGACGTGTTATTATCCGTAACAACCGTTTGAAACGATTGATCGAGATCAAAGCTCCAGAAGTAATCTTGCGTAACGAAAAACGTATGTTACAAGAAGCCGTTGATTCATTGTTCGATAACTCTCGTAAATCTAACGCAGTAAAAACTGAATCAAACAGAGCGTTAAAATCTTTATCAGATTCATTAAAAGGTAAACAAGGTCGTTTCCGTCAGAACTTACTTGGTAAACGTGTAGATTATTCTGCACGTTCGGTAATTGTCGTTGGACCAGAATTGAAATTACATGAGTGTGGATTGCCAAAAGATATGGCAGCAGAATTATTCAAACCATTTATCATCCGCAAGATGATCGAGCGAGGAATTGTTAAAACTGTAAAATCTGCAAAGAAAATAGTTGACAAAAAAGAGCCTATTGTTTGGGATATTTTAGAGAACATTTTGAAAGGACATCCTGTTCTTTTAAACAGAGCTCCGACATTGCACAGATTAGGTATCCAAGCTTTCCAACCAAAATTAATTGAAGGAAAAGCGATCCAATTGCACCCTTTAACTTGTACTGCGTTCAACGCGGATTTTGACGGGGATCAAATGGCCGTTCACGTTCCATTGGGACATGCTGCTATTCTTGAAGCACAATTGTTGATGCTTGCTTCTCACAATATCTTGAATCCTGCGAATGGCGCTCCAGTTGCTGTTCCTTCTCAAGACATGGTGCTTGGTCTATATTACATGACCAAAGGGAAGAAAACTACAAAGGAAGAAATTGTAAAAGGTGAAGGATTAACATTCTATTCTCCGGAAGAAACCATTATTGCATACAACGAAAAACGCGTTGATCTTCATGCATGGGTGAAAGTTCGTTTGGAAGTAAAAGAAGGTGATAAATTAGTAAACAAATTAATTGAAACTACTGTAGGTCGTATTTTATTCAACCAGGTTGTTCCAAAAGAAGTTGGTTTTATAAACGAATTGTTGACTAAGAAATCTTTACGTGATATCATTGGAAACATTGTTAAGGAAACTGGTATGGCGAAGACAGCTAAGTTCCTTGATGAAATGAAAACATTAGGTTTCATGAGTGCCTTCCGCGGATGTTTATCATTTAACTTAGGTGACGTTATGGTTCCTGAGGATAAAGGTAAAATGATCGCAGATGCTAACGCACAAGTTGATGAGGTGGTTGCAAACTACAACATGGGTTTCATTACCAACAACGAGCGTTACAATCAGGTAATTGATATCTGGACACATACAAACTCTCGTATCACTGCAAAAGTATTAAATACACTAACAAACGATCGTCAAGGATTCAACCCTGTTTACATGATGTTGGATTCCGGAGCCCGTGGTTCGAAAGAGCAAATTCGTCAGTTAGGTGGTATGCGTGGATTGATGGCTAAACCTCAAAAAGGTGCTGGCGGTGGAGAGATTATCGAGAATCCTATCCTTTCTAACTTTAAAGAAGGGTTATCGATCCTTGAGTATTTCATTTCAACTCACGGTGCACGTAAAGGTCTTGCCGATACTGCGTTAAAAACAGCGGATGCTGGATACTTGACAAGACGTTTAGTTGACGTTGCACAAGATGTAATTATCACAGTTGAAGATTGTGGTACTTTACGTGGATTGATCGCTACACCATTGAAGAAAAATGATGAGGTGGTTGAATCTTTATATGACAGAATTTTAGGTAGAACAACTGTACACGATGTGTATCACCCATTAACAGGTGATTTAATCATCGGAGCAGGAGAAGAGTTGACAGAAGATTATGCGAAAATAATTTCTGAATCTCCTATCGAATCTGTTGAGATCCGTTCGGTATTAACTTGCGAAAGCAAAAATGGTGTATGTACTAAATGTTACGGACGTAACTTGGCTACAGGCCGTATGGTTCAAAAAGGTGAAGCAGTAGGTGTTATCGCAGCTCAGTCAATTGGTGAGCCGGGTACACAGTTAACATTGCGTACATTCCACGTTGGAGGTACAGCATCTAACACTACAACGGCAAATAAGATTGAAGCAAAATATGATGGTATCATCGAAATTGACGAATTAAAAACAGTGAAACGTAAAAATCCTGATGGAAAAACCGTTGACGTTGTTATTGGTCGTTCAGCTGAGATGCGCATCATTGATGCAAATACAAAAATTGTTTTAACAACAGGTAATATTCCTTATGGTTCTCAATCATATGCGAAACACTTGGATAAAGTTAAAAAAGGAGATTTGATCTGTGATTGGGATCCGTATAACGCTGTTATCGTTTCTGAATTTGCTGGTAAGATCGAATTTGATAACGTTGAAGAAGGTATCACTTTCCGTGAAGAGTCAGATGAGCAAACAGGCTTTAAAGAAAAAGTTATTGTTGAGAGTCGTGACAAATCTAAGAACCCTTCTATCAAGATTGTTGTTAGCAAAGAAACATTGCGTACGTATAACATTCCGGTTGGAGCGCATATCATTGTAAATGATGCAGCGAAAATTGAAGCAGGACAAATTCTTGTTAAGATTCCTCGTTCTTCCGGTAAAACAGGTGATATCACTGGTGGTTTGCCGCGTGTTACCGAATTGTTCGAAGCGCGTAACCCAAGTAATCCTGCTGTTGTTTCTGAAATTGATGGTATCGTTTCATTTGGTAAGATCAAACGTGGTAACCGTGAGGTACATGTTGAATCAAGAACAGGTGAAAAGAAAACATATCTTGTTCAGTTATCTAAACATATCCTTGTTCAAGAAAATGATTTCATCAAAGCTGGTGAGCCATTGTCAGACGGAGCTATCACACCTAGTGATATCCTAGCTATCAAAGGACCAACTGCTGTTCAGGAATACCTAGTAAATGAGGTACAAGAGGTATATCGTTTGCAAGGTGTGAAGATCAACGATAAACATTTCGAAGTAATTGTTCGTCAGATGATGCGTAAAGTTGATATCAGCGAAGCTGGAGATACTATCTTCTTAGAAAAACAATTGGTGAACAAGGCGGAATTCATGAAAGAGAACGATAATCTTTATGCAAAAGTTCTTGTTCTTGATCCGGGTGATTCTACATTATTCAAAGCTGGTCAGATTATCAGTGCACGTAAATTAAGAGATGAGAATTCTTCATTGAAACGCAGAGATATGAAGATCATTGAAGCACGTGAAGCAGTTCCTGCAACGTCAAGTCAGGTATTGCAAGGTATCACACGTGCATCATTGCAAACGAATAGTTTCATGAGTGCTGCATCGTTCCAGGAAACTACAAAAGTTCTGAACGAAGCTGCAGTAAGCGGAAAAGTAGATCATTTGTTAGGATTGAAAGAAAACGTAATTGTTGGACATTTAATTCCTGCAGGTACCGGCTTAAGAGCTTACGATAAAATGATTGTTGGTTCTCAAGAAGAGTATGATCGTTTATTGGCTTCCAAAAAAGAAGCAATGGAAGAAGAAGCACAAAATTAATTCTTCTAAATATAAAAGAGGGATACAGAAATGTATCCCTCTTTTTTTATGTATCGCATTATGTTTAAACGCTGAAAATATTATGTTTATAAATTAGATCATCAATTTCGAATCTGAGATTATCGTTTCTTCTTTTCGATAATTAACGCCACGTGTTTTTAAATGATCTATAAAATGGTTAAAACAGATTTCATTTTTACTCACTAATTCAGGAGGGAACACACCTTTTTCAGAAAATATATTTTTTAAAACTAGTTCAACAGCTGCAGTACAAGTGTATCCTGTAGTTCTCGCCATGGATGATGTTTGTGTTTCTTTGTTGTATTCATCGTATAAATGATACGCTACTTTCTTCTCTACTCCATTTTCAGTTCCGGTAACAGTAACTCTCATTACAGTGATTTCTTCTTCGGTGTCACCTAACTTCCATTCGTTAAATAAAATTTTTGAAGTGAAATCCAATGGCACTATATCTAAACCATTTATATTTACAGGTTCTTTACTGAAGAATCCAGAATCCCTCAATGCAAGCACCTTTTCAATATGACCTGGATAACGCATGGTTTTCTCTTTCATGTTTTTTATATGCGGCATCGTAAAGATGATGGAGCGCAAACCATCTGAATTAAACGTTTCAAGTGTTCCTAAACCATCCATTTCAATGTGTTCGATATCCGACATAGCAGGTTTTGTAATGATCTCACCATTTTCTACATACCTCGCGGGACGCGTGTATTCCTCAATAACATCAATAGGAGAAAAGGGTGCTTTATAATTGAAAGGCCATTTTTTCACTTTCGGCAATCCTCCAACCAAACATTCAAAGTCGGTAAGATTCATTTTTTCATTGTAATAGCCTAAAATAATATTATCCATACCCGGAGCAACACCACAATCAACAATGGCAGTTACACCTTTTTGTTTTGCCAATGCATCCAGATCAAGAGAGTTTTCAGGAAAGAATGAAATGTCAACTACATTTTTGCCCGTTTCTAAAATTGTTTTTAATGTTTCAAATCCCATAAATCCGGGCACGGCACAAACTACGATATCAAAGGGAGTAATGGCTGCAATTAAAAGATTTTTATCTTTTGCATTAAGCTGTAGCGTTGTTATTTGTGAATTTTTCCCTTTTAATTTTTCTAATGCTTTTTCGCTCAGATCTGCCACTGTCACAGAATGTTTTTTTGCTAAGTCGATTGCAATTGCGCTACCAACCATTCCTGCACCTAATACAATAATTTTTTTCATGTGGATGTATATTAATTATTGAATACGATAATTTAACGAATTCAAAGATGTAAATAATAGGAGAATTTGATTACTGATGGAAATTTTTAAGGATTTCCCCAAATGGAAATAGTAATTACAAACCGGGTAAGGCTACCCAAGGCAGAAATTTAAAAGGAGCTTTGTTGTAATTTTTTCTCATTGTGATTCAAAGATAATTAAAATAATTTAATTTAGAAAAATCAATGAGGCTAAATGTGTAGTCCTGGTCTTTTAATGAATGGGGGGATTCTTGAATACAATTTTAATGCAATAGCAGATTCATTTTCGGTAGTTCTGTGAGTATCTTCAAGTTTTTATTGTTTTTTTTACCTGTTTCTTGTTATTGTATTATTACGCCTTATTCATAAATAAATGATACCTTTTCTTTTGAAAAATTTCTTAACTTTACAATTCAAAAAATCAAGATTATGGAAGAGCAGAACAACAATAATCAAAATCAATTAAATATTGAACTTAGTGAAGAAGTAGCAGAAGGGATTTATTCAAACCTTGCAATCATAACACATTCTAATTCAGAATTTGTAGTGGATTTTGTAAGAATGATGCCGGGTGTGCCTAAAGCGAAAGTGAAATCACGTATCGTATTAACGCCTCAACATGCAAAACGCTTGATGAAAGCATTGAAAGACAATATTTCG
The DNA here is from genome assembly GCA_947476185.1 of Bacteroidota bacterium. Classification (GTDB taxonomy): domain Bacteria; phylum Bacteroidota; class Bacteroidia; order 2-12-FULL-35-15; family 2-12-FULL-35-15; genus 2-12-FULL-35-15. Next base: position 13,340 of record CANJPX010000069.1, on the reverse strand, counting down.
AAATTTGAGCAGGTGCACGGAGCTATAAAAGATACCGATATGCCAAACGTTTTGCCGATGAATTTTGGTGGACCAACTGCGCAAGCTTAATTAGTTCAAAGTTTAAACTTATAATCAACCGCTTATCATAAATTCGTATTGGGACGTATTTTAAAACGTAAATTAGTGAAAACAAATCTCTGAAAAATGAATATGAAAAAACAAATTTTGCTTGCTGCTGTAGCATTTTCTGCTATTTCGGTTTCAGCACAAACACTTACCAACAAAAAAGATGGTAATTATAAATTCACTGTTGTAAAGAATTTGGAAGCTACTGAAGTTCAAAATCAAGCGCAATCAGGTACTTGCTGGTCATTCTCTTCGATGTCTTTTTTCGAATCTGAATTAATCCGGATGGGTAAACCGAAGGTGATGTTATCAGAAATGTTTGCTGTACGCAATGCTTATTCTGCAAAAGCGGATAAATATGTTCGTATGCACGGACTTATTAATTTTGGTCCAGGTGGGGCATTTCACGATGTAGCATACGTAATAAAGAATTACGGTATTGTTCCTCAATCTTCTTATACTGGTTTTGCGAACGGTGAAAAAAGTCAGAAAGATGTCAATGACAATGAAATGGATGCCATGTTAAAAGCGGAAGTGGATGTTGTTGTAAAAGAAAATAAGATATCTACAGGTTGGGCAAAAACGGTGAATTCGACATTAGATGCATACTTAGGAAAAGTTCCTGAGAATTTTGATTATATGGGTAAACAATATACTCCAAAATCATTTGCAGATTATTTAGGGTTGAATATGGATAACTACGTTGAGTTAACATCATTCTCACATCATCCATTTTACACAAAATTTGCATTGGAGGTTCAGGATAATTGGGCTTGGGATCAAGTGTATAATGTGAAAATAGACGAAATGATCGATGTTATTGATAATGCGATCATGAATGGTTATTCTGTTGCTTGGGGAGCTGACGTAAGTGAAAAAGGTTTTTCATTTAAGAATGGTGTTGCAATTGTTCCTGATCTTGATTGGAATGATGTTAAAAAAGAAAAAATTGATTCTGTGATCCTGAATCCGGGAAAACAAAAAGTGATCACTCAGGAATTACGTCAGGATGCATTTAATAATTATGAAACGCAGGATGATCATGGAATGCATATTGTAGGAATTGTAAAAGATCAAAATGGAACAAAATATTATATCGTAAAAAATTCATGGGGAACTGCGAATAACGATTGCGATGGGTATTTTTATGCTTCTGAATCATTTGTAAAATACAAAACCACTGATATCATGCTTCATAAAGATGGTTTGAAAAAAGATATCGCGAAGAAATTGGGTATCTAGGAACTAGTTCAAAGTTTAAAGTTAAAAAGTTCAAAGCCGATTATGGTTTTGAACTTTTTTTATGAAAGGTTTATGATTTTATATTTTGGATTTTCTAATCTTGAAACTACTTTACGATCTTCCCATTCTCAAATGCAACAATGAATGCTCCTTGAAATCCTTTGTCTGACATTTCTTTTTTGCGTTTTACAGCATCTTCATAGGCCGTAAAACTACCGCTGAAATATTTTGTGATACCATTTTCTAAAACGAAGGTTGAAATTTCAGGTACTCCCTCAATTTTTGGCTTTGCAGCATAAGCTCCAATTTGGACTTTATATATTTTCCCAGATGAACTTGGTAAAGCGCTGGTAGGAACTTTTGTAAATGTAGCAGGGGTGCTTGTTTTTGGAGCAGTTTCTTTTTGAACAGAAAGAGGCGTTTTTACAGGTGTTGCCGCTACCACAGGAGTTGTTGTAGCAGGTGTTGTTTGCACCGGCGGTGTTGAAGCACTCGTAAGTGGAGGGTTGCTAGGTATTTCTTTTTTCACAGGAGCTGTTGCTATCCCTATCATAATATTTACAATCGGGAGGTCAAAGATCTTGCGTTCATTATTATTTATGTATGATATCTTCCCGGGTAAAGGTTTTAGTCCGGAAACGCCACCGTCAACAGTCACTTTATAGCTGATAACAAAAATATCTTCTGATGGTGGTGATATCCAAACAATTTTCGCTCCTCCATCAGCAAACGTAAAGGTGCCGCCTTTGCTTTCAATTTCAGCAGCAGTAAAGCCTTCGGGGATTTCTTGAAAAAATTTCATAAAGCCGTTTACTTTTGACCTGTTTACTGTCGTTTCAACAGTGAATTCGGTTCCTGGCATTGCACTTGTCGGAAGCTTTTGAGTTGCAGTGATATCTTGAGCAAACAATCCCGATGTTAACAGAAAAAGTGGAATTAGGATATATTTATACATGATTGGATGAAGTTTTTGATTCGCAAATTTAATAAAAATCCTTAATTTGCGTGGATTATTATCCGGTGATTTGATGTTAAATGCCTATAAATCATGAATTTTCACTTATTTTCATGAAAATAGTTAGAATAAGGACTTTAATTTGAATTATAGGAATAGTAATGAGAACTCTTGAAAATAAATGTCAAAAAAGTCAGAAATAGAAATTCAATATGAATCGGAAGTTGCAACAGAAACAATGGTTGCGGAAGAAGGACAAACTATAGTGCATTGTGTTTGCGGACAGGATGCATTTTATAGAATCTGGCCATCAACATTTTTGATCGAGCATGGGACGGGCAAAAGAGCTAAACTACTAACCGCTTATAATGTTAGTTTTTACCCACAATGGACCCCAAAAAGTATAGGGCAAAAATTCACCTTGATCTTTGAAGGTTTAAGTAAAACCTGTATTGTTTTTGATTTGAAGGAAATTATTCCTGAAGCGGGAGGTTTTGAAGTTATAGCAATCGTCAGAAATAATTTTGATGTTTATACAGTCGCGATTGATTAAATTAATTTTGAGTTGTTTTCTTTTGCCTCGTTTCTCTATAAGTATATTTCTAATTTTTATTAATATATTTCTGAAATAGCGAATTAGCAATTAATGAAGATCGCCCTTTTAATATTTATACTCTTACCCCAATTATTAACACATCATCCACCTGCTCATAATTACCTTTCCAATTTTTAAAGGCATTCGAAATGCTTTTTTCTTGTTCAGGCATTGATTGAGTATTTATTGAGATCAGTAATTCCTGAAAACGATTCGTTTTAAATTTTTTATTGTCCTTTCCTCCAAACTGATCTACATAACCATCACTGAAAATGTAAAAACAATCTCCCTTTTTTAATTGAACAGAGTGGTTGACAGGCGGTTCTGTTTTATCCTCCTCCATACTCCCGACAGTTAGTTTAGAGCCTTTTATGACATTTAGTTTGCCTTCTGAAAGTAAGAAAACAGGATTGTTAGCACCAGCATATTCCAATGTATTTGTTGTCTTATCAAAGGTACATAAGGCCATATCCATTCCGTCTCTGATGTCACTTCCCTTATCCTGATGCAATATTTTCTTAATGATCGTATTCATGCTATCAAGAACTTTTGCCGGTTGAATGATTCCTAATTCATTTACTGTTTGATTGATGGCATTATGCCCTACAATGCTAAGCAGTGCTCCCGGAACTCCATGTCCTGTGCAATCTACAGCTGCAACCATTATTTTATTTTCATGATGAGAGACCCAATAGAAATCTCCGCTCACGATATCCTTGGGTTGGTATAAAATAAAATAATCAGGAAGGATGCTTTTTACGAAATCTTTAGGAGGAAGAATTGCCGTTTGCAAACGTTTCGCATAATTGATACTGTCCGTAATGTTTTTGTTTTTCTCTTCAATGATTTCGTTTTGGGCTTTCAGTATTTTATTGTTTTTTCTATTTGTTCTCAATAGTTTTATTGCGATAAGAGCAATAAGGATTATGAGACCTGTTACTACAAAATACATATTTCTGTGTGCTTGTTTGTAGCAAACTATGCTGTCGCCACCCGAACCCGATAGAATGTCCCATGGCGTATGATGATGTTCTGCAGCTGCTGCAGAGTCGCTTAGAAAACTTTGAGCGAAACCATTGCTGCTGATGAAGAATAGAAATAATATGATGTTGATTGTTTTATGAAGTGATCTGTTCATGTTTGAATGTTTGATAATTAAAGGTAATACTATTTTAAATGGTATAAAAATAGTTTTACGATTACTAAAATTCTTGGCTGAGTATTCATTCGTTCAGACCTAATTTTGTTTTATGGATTCCAATAAGCAGCAGGATTATTTTAAAGGCAGAGGCGCGCAAGTCAATACGGATAATCGTTTTTTAAAAGGGCGATATGTGACGGAATTTGATGAAGTGTTGGATGAGCCATTATTAAGTGATGCCAAAACGCAAATTCTTTTCGAGCATCCCAAGAAAATAATAAATGTCGTCAAGAGCCCCGATATTCCTGCAATGTATTCAATGAATCCTTACCAAGGTTGTGAACATGGATGTATCTATTGTTTTTTGTACGAAACACCCATGAATATTGGGGATATAGTGCAGGACTTGATTTTGAAAGAAAGATAATTGCAAAACCCAATGCACCACAATTGATGGAAAAGCAATTCAGGAAGGAAACGAATAGAATACGATTTAACCGCTTTCCGCAGGCCTGATGAAGTAAAACAGATGGAATTGTTTTAGTATGTCATAACCCATTACAACTCATCCACCTTTTTCGACAACTCATCGGTTTTCTTCTATTTTGCCTATTTATATGGCTGTACTATTGTCGAAAATTTATAAGCCATGAAAAAATACATACTAGCATTAATGGGTTTTACACTTTCTATGATTGCATCAATAGAAACAATAGCTCAATCCAATACACAAACCATCAAAGGTGTTGTAGTGGATAAACAATCACTCCTTCCCTTGCCAGGAGTAACCATTGTCATCTTATCTGTCGATCCACTAAAAGGGGCAACTTCCGATATGAACGGAAAATTCAAAATCACAGATGTTGCTCCAGGGCGATATGATTTAAAAGCTTCATTTATTGGTTACAAAGAAATCTTAATTCCGAATGTTGTTGTTTCATCAGGAAAAGAAGTGGACCTGGATCTTAGCATGGAAGAAAATATAAATGCCTTGAATGAAGTAGTTGTTACTGGTACAAAAAAGAATGAAACGAACAACGACATGAGTACCGTGAGTGCGCGCTCTTTCTCTATGGAAGAAGTGAATCGTTATTCGGGTGGTCGATCAGATCCCTCCCGATTGGTAGCCAACTTTGCTGGTGTGAGCAGTCCGAACGATTCCCGAAACGATATCGTTATTCGTGGTAATTCACCTTCTGGTGTGCTTTGGCGGATTGAAGGATTGGACATCGCAAATCCAAATCACTTTTCAACCTTGGGTGCAACGGGCGGACCAGTTAGCGCTTTGAACACAAATGCACTTCGTAATTCTGATTTTTTTACTTCTGCTTTTCCTGCTGATTATGGGAATGCAACAGCCGGTGTTTTTGATATTGGATTTAGAAATGGAAACACCGAAAAGCGAGAGCACACCATTCAGTTTGGCGCCTTAACTGGATTAGAAGCTGTTACAGAAGGCCCCTTGAAAAAAGGAAGTGGCGCATCATATATGTTGGCTTATCGTTATTCATTTACTGGCTTCGCACAGCAATTGGGCATTCCGATTGGTACTACTGCCACTCCATTTTATCAAGATCTTTCTTTTAAAATTAATTCAGGAGATACAAAAGCGGGTAAGTTTACCTTGTTCGGTTTAGCAGGTTATAGTCACATTGATTTTAAACACGATCAAATTGATTCCACCGACTTATTCGCAGATCCCAATAAAGATTCGTATGCAATGAGTAAAATGGGAATTGTTGGCCTAAAACATTTCATTCGCTTAACAGATAAAACGTTTTGGAGTACAGTGCTTGGTGCATCGTATGCGCAGAATGGTTATACCTTGGATACAATTCGCACTGATCAAGATCCATTGCGCGTTCAAACAGTGGAAAATACGCAAACACGTTATTCGATCAATACCTTCATCAATTCAAAAATAAACGCGCGATTTACCTTAAAAGGTGGCATTCAATCTTCCATCTACGATTTAAATTTGTCCTACAAGGATCGTTTGTATACACCTGATTGGAAAAATATTTGGGATTACAGCAACACCACTTATTTGTTAGCGGCTTACTTGCAAGCAAAAGTGAGCATCACAGAAAAATTAACCTTGAATGCGGGAATCCGTTCTCAATACCTAGCATTGAACGATGCGAAATCGATTGAACCGCGTGCCGGCTTAAAGTTACAGTTGAATGAAAAAAATTCTATCAATCTTGGTTATGGTTATCATAGTCAAATGCAACCCTTAGATGTTTATTTTTATCGCGCAGTGAAAAGTGATGGGACATACGATGAATCCAACAAAAATCTTGGATTTACGAATAGCCAACATTTTGTAATTGGTTATGATGTACTTCCATTTAAAAATTGGAGAGTGAAATTAGAAGCGTATTACCAACTGCTCGATAATGTTCCTGTTTCACAAGTAGCTAGTAGTTTCTCGATGTTGAATCAAGGAGCATCCTTTATTCCTTCCAATGCAGGTTATCTCGAAAATAAAGGAAAGGGAATAAATAAAGGAATAGAATTAACCATCGAAAAGTTTTTCTCAAATGGTTATTATGGTTTGGTTTCTACCTCGTTCTATGATTCTAAATACAAAGGCAGCGATGGTATTGAGCGGAATACAGCCTTCAATGGAAATTATGTATTCAATGTATTAGCTGGAAAAGAATTTAAAATAGGTAAAGAAAAACGCAATGCACTTTCACTCGACTTTAAAGTAACCGGTGCTGGTGGAAGGTATTATACACCTGTTGATCTGGAGGTATCTCGATTAGCGAATCAACAAGTGTTAAAAGGCGATGACTATGCATTTACGGAACGTTATCCTGATTTCTTTCGTCTTGATTTTAAAGTAGGCTATACCTTGAACAGTAAAAAGAAGAAACTGTCACAATCCATCTTCTTTGATATTCAAAACGTGACGAATAACAAAAACGTATTTGCTCAACAATACAACAATGTTACAAAAGAGGTGAATACGTCCTATCAAATTGGCTTCTTCCCCAATTTTATATATAAAATTCAGTTCTAGTCGTGTTTAATTAATGAAAGGCAAACGTTTTATTTGTAAATTTAAACCATGAGAACAAACAGGAAAAGGTTTTTGTACATGATCATCGTAGGGATAGCAGTATCCCTGCTTTTGAGTGCACTCATGCCTTTTCCTCCAAACAATCACAATAAACTCTTTGATTTTTTAACATCCATCATCATTACAATTTTTGTATGGGAAGGAAATCTCCGATTGGATCATTGGTTGAATAACAAATATCCTTGGATCAAAAATCCAGGTAAACGTTTGCTTTCACAGTTCCCTATCGCAATGGTTTATAGTGCAGTTGCCATATTTTTATTGATGTCTGTCTTTAATAAATACGTATGTGAAATTCCTGTTGCAAATAAAATGGCCTTGATGTTGACATCTACCATCATCGGAGTAATGGTGTCCTTCATAATTTTATCTGTAGAAGTCAGCACCCAGTTTTTCGGGCAATGGAAGAGTTCGATATTGGAAGTAGAGAAACATAAGAAGGAGACGGTACAGGCGCAATTGGAAAATTTGAAGAATCAGGTGAATCCTCATTTTTTGTTCAACAATTTAAGTGTTTTGTCGTCACTGGTGTATAGCGATCAAGATAAAGCAGTTGAGTTTATAAATCAGCTTTCAAAAGTATATCGTTATGTATTAGATAGCAAAGAACGCGAATTGGTAGATGTGAAAACAGAAATGGAATTCATTCGTTCTTATTGCTTTTTGCTCATCATTCGTTTTGATGATAGCTTGAAATTTCAAGTGGATATTCCTGAAACGGCAAATACAAAATTAATTCCACCCATGGCTCTTCAATTACTCATTGAAAACACCATTAAACACAATGAAACTTCGAACGAGCAGCCGCTAACCGTTACTGTTGGTGTAGAAGCTGATTGCTTAGTGGTGCGTAATAATTTGCAGTTGCGTAAAAAATACGAAACTAGTTTTGAAACAGGATTGAATAACATCATTAAACGCTATAAACATTATACCGATCGTCCGGTTCAAATTAAAAATGACGGATTCTATTTTGAAGTAAAAATCCCTTTATTGAATGCCAATGAAAGTAGTAATCATTGAAGATGAAAAACTATCGGCTGAGCATTTGAAATTGATGCTCAGCAAAGTGGATGCCTCCATCGAGGTGTTGGGCGTTTTCGATTCGATAAAACGTTCTGTAGAGTATTTTAATACGGAGCCGAATGTGGATTTGCTGTTTGTCGACATTCATATAGCAGATGGTAACAGTTTCGATATTTTTCAAAAAGTACTGATTGATAAGCCCATCATTTTTACAACTGCTTTTCAGGAATACGCCATAAAAGCGTTTAAGCTCAATAGTATCGATTATTTGTTGAAGCCCATCGGTATTGAGGAATTGCGCAATGCGATTGCTAAATTCAAAAAGGTAACAACAATTGATTCCGAAAAAACAAAACAAGTGTTGAGTTCTTTGAGTAAATCGGGTATTGAAAAAGAATTTAAGAATCGCTTTATGGTGAAATTGGGTGATACTATTACTTCATTGAAAGTAGAGGAGATTTCTCTTTTTATTGCTGAAGATGGTGTGGTGATGCTTGTAACAAAAACTGGTAAACGTTTTTCGATTGATTATACCCTCGATCAGTTGGAACAAATGATTGATGCAAAACTATTTTTTCGAATCAACAGAAAAGTATTGATTCACATTGATCAGGTTCAAAAGGTGAATGCCTATTTCAATAGTCGTTTAAAAATTACGAATCCATTTATCGAAGGCGATGATGGCATTGTGAGTCGTGAGCGAGTAGGGGAGTTTAAATTGTGGTTAGATAAATAGCATCAATTATTTATATATATACACTTCTGCTGGATTATGCGCGCACATATCATCTTCTAAATAAATCACACCAAGTTTTTTTTAAACATTTATGGAAGCTGTATTTTCTTTTGCCGCTCGGGCAATAATATTTTTTAATTTCAAAGTGTTTTCACCATATTCCAAAACTGCCTTCGCTGATTCGGATGCATACCCTTTGCCACAATGGTCTTCAAAAAAACGATAACCAATATCATATTCATTGTTCTCTTCAATAAATTTCAATCCGCACCAGCCAATAAATTCATTGTTTGAAATTAAGTGAACAGCCCAACGTCCAACTTTATTTTTATATTGCGGGAATATAATATCCTTCAAAATACGTTTTGCATCCTCCAGGTCTTTCACTGGTCCATAACCACTGTGTTTTGTGACTTTTGGATTACTATTCAGGTCGATCAGCAATTGAGCATCCTCAATCACAAATTCTCGCAAATAAAGTCTTTCTGTTTCCAGTAATTTTGTCATAGTTAATTGTAAACAAAAACTCCCGAATGAACGGGAGCTTTATGTTTTATTTTTTTGCTTTTTCTTCAGCCTGATGTTTTTTTAATATTGTCATTTGCTCAGGAGTAAGGACAGTACTCAAGTCTTTTTCCCATTTATTAAGGATGTGCTGTTTTTCCTGTTCAAAGATATTTGGATTGTCTCCTGCTTTTTCCTGGTTCAGATCCATTAATTTCATTCGTTCCAAATTGATGTTTTGAACCTTTGCTTTTTGATCAGCAGTAAAAGTAACATACGTTGCTATTTTTTCAGTCAAAGTAGTTGCTCTTGTCGGAGCATCTGCTTTTTGAGATTTGCTTTTTTCTTGAGCATTTGAGGTAGTGAAAGCTATTATTGCTGCAAATAGGAGAATGATTTTTTTCATGAGTTTAATTATTTGGTTACTATAAAGTTAATAAATATTTATTGATCTTATTTACATATTTCTTCTATACTGCCCACCGACTTCAAACAAAGCATTTGTAATTTGTCCCAATGAGCAGTATTTTGAAACTTCCATCAATCCTTCAAAAATATTCTTGTTTTGAATTGCTTTTGTTTGCAGGTCTCTCAATAGTTGCCCCGACTTATCTGAATTGCCTTTTTGCAATTCGACTAGCATTGTAATTTGATATTGTTTTTCTTCTTCCGTTGCTCTAATAACTTCTCTCGGGACAATAGTCGGAGAGCCTTTTGATGAAAGGAATGTATTGACTCCGATTATCGGGTATTCACCTGTATGTTTTAATGTTTCGTAATACAAACTTTCTTCCTGGATCTTTCCTCGTTGATACATCGTTTCCATAGCACCCAAAACTCCACCGCGTTCATTGATGCGTTCAAACTCAAGTAATACAGCTTCTTCAACAAGGTCCGTTAGGTCTTCAATTATGAAAGAGCCTTGTAAGGGATTTTCATTTTTTGCCAAACCTAATTCGCGGTTGATGATCAATTGAATTGCCATTGCTCTTCTTACCGATTCTTCTGTTGGTGTTGTGATCGCTTCATCATATGCATTTGTATGTAATGAATTGCAATTATCATAGATTGCATATAACGCTTGTAAAGTTGTACGGATATCGTTAAAATCGATTTCCTGAGCATGAAGTGAACGACCGGATGTCTGAATATGATACTTCAACATTTGTGAACGTTCGTTCGCATTGTATTTTAATTTCATTGCTTTTGCCCATATTCTGCGGGCAACACGACCGATAACCGAATATTCAGGATCTATTCCGTTGCTAAAAAAGAAGGATAAATTCGGAGCGAATTTATTAATATCCATTCCACGGCTTACATAATATTCAACATAAGTAAATCCGTTTGATAAAGTAAGTGCAAGCTGTGTGATAGGGTTTGCACCTGCTTCAGCTATGTGATATCCGGAAATAGAAACAGAATAAAAGTTACGAATGTTTTGCTGAATGAAATAATCCTGCATGTCGCCCATCAATCGGAGTGCAAATTCAGTAGAGAAGATACACGTATTCTGCGCCTGATCTTCTTTTAAAATATCTGCTTGAACTGTTCCTCGTACTGCAGCAATCGTTTCTTCTTTAATTTTTTCATAAACATCTTTCGGTAAAACCAGATCTCCTGTAATACCTAATAGCATCAGCCCTAATCCATTGTTGCCTTCAGGTAACTCACCTTGGTATATAGGTCTATTAACATTTTTCTTTTTGAAGATATCAACGATCTTTTTTTCGATCTCTTTTTCTAAACCACTCTTTTTAATATATATTTCGCATTGTTGGTCGATGGCCGCGTTCATGAAAAATCCGGTTACAATGGCAGCCGGACCATTTATGGTCATTGATACAGATGTTTTAGGATCCGTTAAATTGAAACCACTGTATAGTTTTTTTGCATCATCTAAACAACAAATAGAAACTCCTGAGTTGCCGATTTTTCCATAAATATCAGGACGGATAGCAGGATCCTGACCGTACAAAGTAACACTGTCGAAGGCTGTACTCAAGCGATGAGCAGGCATTCCTAAACTCACATAATGAAAACGTCTGTTGGTTCTTTCCGGTCCGCCTTCACCTGCAAACATTCGTGTTGGGTCTTCTCCCTCACGTTTGAAAGGAAAGACTCCGGCAGTATATGGGAATTCTCCTGGAACATTTTCCTGCAGATTCCATTTTAAAATATCACCCCATGCTTCAAAACGAGGAGTGGAAATTTTTGGAATTTGAGAATGTGAAAGAGATTCGTAATGTGTTTTAATTTTCAACTCTTTATCACGCACCTTAAAAATGAAATACTCATTTTTATATTGTTGCACTTTATTTGCCCAGTTTTCTAAGATCTTTTTATTACGGCCATCAAAGCTTAAGGAAATTTGTGCATATGTTTCTTCTAGCCCTTTAATGATCCTATCCTTATCTTCGATCTTTGTTTCTATTAAAGTATCAATTGATTTACGTATAGAAAATAATTTCTGAGCAATTTCTTTTTGTTCATTTACCCATTTGTCGTAGCCGCGGTTATTCTCTGCAATCTCTGCTAAATAGCGTGTTCTGTTTGGGGGAATGATGTATATTTTTTCACTCATCTCATCCGTCACAGCAAAATCGGATTTCAGATCAGCTCCTGTTTTTTCTGCCAATTTATTTACAACAGCCTTATACAATTTATTCATCCCGGGATCATTAAATTGAGATGCTATTGTTCCGTATACAGGCAGTGCTTCATCATCCGTTTCCCATAACTGATGGTTTCGTTTGTATTGCTTTTTTACATCACGTATCGCATCTAATGCACCACGTTTATCAAATTTATTTAAGGCAATAATATCTGCAAAATCCAACATGTCGATCTTCTCTAGTTGTGTAGCGGCACCATATTCCGGTGTCATAACATACATGCACATGTCGCTGTGTTCTGTAATTTCGGTATCACTTTGTCCGATGCCTGATGTTTCTAAAATGATCAGATCATATTCAGCAGCTTTCACGATGTCGACAGCTTCTTTTACATATTTGGATAAGGCAAGATTGCTTTGGCGGGTTGCCAGCGAACGCATATAAACACGTTCGTTACGAATAGCATTCATTCGAATTCTGTCACCGAGTAAAGCACCTCCTGTTTTACGTTTTGAAGGGTCAACAGAAATGATGGCAATTGTTTTTTTTGGAAAATCAATCAAAAATCTGCGAACCAATTCATCTACCAAGGATGATTTTCCTGCACCACCTGTTCCGGTAATTCCAAGAACAGGAACTATTTTTGTTCGTACAATGTTTGATATTTCAGTTTTAAATTTCGAAAATTCAGATGGGAAGTTTTCTGCGGCCGAAATAAGTCGGGCAATAGATTTTACATCTTTGTCTTTTAAATGTTTTAGTTCTCCACTCAGATTCGCTCCTGTAGGAAAATCGCATTTCTCCAACATATCATTGATCATTCCTTGCAGTCCCATTGAACGGCCATCATCAGGAGCGTAAATACGTGTGATCCCGTAATTTTGAAGTTCTTCAATTTCTGAAGGCAAAATTGTTCCACCACCACCACCAAAAATTTTTATGTGTCCGCAACCTTTTTCTTTTAATAGATTGAACATGTATTTGAAAAATTCATTGTGACCGCCTTGATAGGATGTGAGTGCAATTGCATTCGCGTCTTCTTGTATTGCACAATTAACAATCTCTTCCACACTTCTGTCATGTCCTAGGTGAATGACTTCTACGCCACTGCTTTGAATGATTCTTCGCATGATATTGATGGCCGCATCATGCCCATCAAATAAGGAGGCTGCAGTAACAATTCTGATCTTGTTTTTTGATTTATATGGTTCAGTTACGAATGTGTTCATTTGTATGGATTTTGCTTAGCTTAAGCTACAAATTTAACTTTTTAGGCGGATTTAAGCAAATGAATGTTAAGAAGCGCTTTGGCTTGTTTTGCTCGTTTTTT
>CANJPX010000068.1 GCA_947476185.1 Bacteroidota bacterium | reverse complement strand
GGAAGCACCCCATATTTTTTTAATTCATTTATAGAAATGTGATGTATTATTTATAGAATTTTCGGATCGATTTTGAAATCGTTCAATTATTAAAATCGACTTCATTTAATAAATAACCTTCGGAATTCAGGTGGAAAACAAAGCAGATAAAAATTAATTTGCTTTTACCAATTGATAATCTTGATATTTGAGAATGTAAACAAATTTATTTTCAAATCCACTATTGGTTGGATACTGAGAAAAATGATAATTGCTTCCTATCCCTTGATACTTTATTTCTGAAAGATTCTTCAGAAATCCATTTCCATCTTTCTGTAATACAGAGATAAAACAGTAAGAAATATCAAAACCCTGGAACACGTATGGGTCGGGCTCCGTTTTATATTTTTCACGATAATTTTTTACAAAATTCTGAGTTGAAGAATTCTGATAATCGATGAAAATATTTGAAGGGATATGCAATGACAAACTATTCAAATATTCGAAATCAAGATTATCATAGTTGATCCAATTTTGAAGTCCGAATACTACAATCTTATATTTATCTCTGAGGTTATTTAATTTCGAAAGAAAGTCGGTAACAAAAGACTGGTTATTAGATGGTAAAACAACAATATTTACTTTTGACAAAGTCAGAAAATTTTGAATATTTGATATTCCAAATGAAATTTTTACTGAATCAGAAGAAGCAACACCAACCTTTAATAACTCTGTATTTGCTGTATTTCTAAAAGAATTAAAAAAAGAAGCTTCCTTTACATTTGAATTATTTACAAGAATAATGTTTTCGTTTTTAAATGAATCAACAACAAAATGTGCCATTTGCTCCACTTGCAGCGTAACAGAAGGAGAGACTTTGGTAACGTATGGGTTATTGAATAAGATCTTATTCACCTGAGTAAATGGAGAAACAATAGCAATTGAATGTTCTTTTGCGAAATCAGCAATTGGCATAAAACTAGATCCATACAAGGGGCCTATCATTAGATCCATCGTTGTCAATTCAGGCTTTTCAAGGATCTTCAGTATTGATAATGAGTCCTGATCATCCATATCATAAATAAAAATTTTTGCATTTAAATTTAGTTTTTTCAATGAATCCAAGGCCATAAGAGCTCCTTCATAAAACAATAAGGATACATTTGTTTTATTAGAAAACTGAGCCTCTCCCTTTATGATCTTTTCGATATCGATGGCAATAGCATCATTAGCAGAGAAGGGTAAAAAGAAAGCGATATTATATTCTTCTTTTTTTGTTCCTTTATAATTATTATTACCCAAAGAATTCCTGTCTGCAGCTTCAATACTTGTAGTTGATGTTGTTGTAGAATTATTATTTGTTGCCGGCTGAATAATTTTTGTTGAAATAGCATTTTCAACAATTGGTTTAATTGAAGGAATTTTAAGAAACTGATTTACTTTTAATCCGTCTTTTAATTCGGGATTCAATACTCTCAATTTTTCCTGAGAAACGCCGTATTGTTTTGTAATAGAATAAAGTGTCTGGCCTTTCTCCACCTTGTGTATAATAAAACTGGATGTATCATTTGCTGTGAGTTCAGCAGGATTTTTTTTACAGATCAATATTTTTAAGATCTGCCCGGGTTTTATCCCATCAATAGCTTCGGGATTATCAATTACAATATCATTTACATCGCGTTGATAAAATTTAGCGATCGCAAAAAGTGTCTGACCTTTTTCGACTGTATGCAAATAATATTTTAATCCATTGATGGTGGCAGAACTTCTGGTCTTATGAATCTCAGTAGATTCTTTATCTTGTGCATACGAGGAGAACTCCGATAGTAAACAAATTACTATCAACAAAAATACTCTGATATTTAATTTCCAAATTCTCAAATTATTTATTCCCATTCGATTGTTGCAGGAGGCTTAGAGCTGATGTCATACACCACTCTATTAATTCCTTTTACCTTATTAATAATTTCATTTGACACTTTCCCTAAAAACTCATAAGGTAAATGACACCAATCAGCAGTCATACCATCCGTACTAGTAACTGCACGCAAAGCTACAGCATTTTCGTAAGTACGCTCATCTCCCATCACACCAACAGATTGAACTGGTAAAAAGATTGCACCTGCCTGCCAAACATCTTTATATAAGTCTGAAGTTTTTAAATTATCAATAAAGATATGATCCACTTCTTGCAATATCCGTACCTTTTCTAATGTGATATCTCCTAAGATACGGATCGCTAGTCCGGGACCGGGGAAAGGATGGCGATTCAGGATTGTTTCGTCAATGTTCAAGGTCTTCCCTACTCTACGCACTTCATCTTTAAATAATGCTTTCAAAGGTTCCACCACTTGTAATTTCATATAGGCAGGAAGGCCTCCAACGTTATGATGAGATTTTATGGTAGCAGATGGACCTTTCACAGATATTGACTCAATCACATCTGGATAAATTGTTCCTTGAGCCAACCATTTTACATCTTCAATTCGCTTTGATTCAATATCAAAAACATCAATAAAAACTTTTCCTATTGCTTTTCGTTTTAATTCAGGATCACTTACTCCTGCTAAAGCAGAATAAAAAAGCTCCTTTGCATCAACGCCTTTAACATTCAATCCCATGTGTTTATAGGATTCCAACACATTCTCAAATTCATTTTTACGAAGAAGTCCGTTATCAACAAAAATGCAATATAAATTCTTTCCAATTGCTTTATGCAGCAGAACAGCAGCAACGCTAGAATCAACACCACCACTTAAACCAAGCACCACTTTATCGTTTCCTATCTTTTCTTTTAATTCATTTACAGTTGTTTCCACAAAAGAATCCGGAGTCCAGTTTTGAGAACAGCCACAAATATCAACTACAAAATTTTTTAATAAAATAGCTCCTTCCGTTGAATGAAATACTTCAGGATGAAATTGAATTCCAAATGTTTGTTCACCTTTCACTTGATAACCAGCAAATTTTACATCTTTAGTACTGGAAATAATTTCGTAGTTATCAGGGATCCTTGTTATGGTATCTGCATGACTCATCCAAACCTGAGAATTGTTGCTCACACCTTTAAATAATTCGTTATCTTCTTTAACATAAGAAAGATTCGCACGACCATATTCACGGTGCTCGGAAGCTTGTACCTCACCACCAAATTTATGCGCCATTAATTGCGCTCCGTAACATACACCTAATAATGGAAGTTTCTTTTTAAAAGCATCCAAAGAAGGATCAGGAGCATCTTTAGCACGGACAGAAAAAGGGCTTCCTGAAAGAATAACACCTTTTATTTCTTTAGAAATTTCAGGAATTTTATTGTATGGATGGATCTCACAATACACATTTAATTCGCGCACTCTGCGTGCTATGAGTTGTGTATATTGAGAACCGAAATCGAGAATAAGAATAGTTTCTTGCATGTGTGCAAAGATACAAAAGGACATCAATTTCGTTGTAGAAAATCTTAACTATTTGTTGATAATTTGTTTAAATAAAAAATTGTCCTTCGAATGCAATAAAACTGCTTTGGAATGAACATCCTAAAATTTACAATTTATTAATAATAGCTTGATTTATTTTTCATCATTTTTGTTTTTATTTGCTTGATTTTTACTCCCAGTGAATACCCTAGAGGATTTGTAAGTTTGATTACAATTATCCGAAACCACTGATATTTATTAAATTTATTAAAATGAAATTAAAAGGGTTTTGTATTGTTATTTTTTGCGTTTTATTAAGTACAAAGAATTTTGGGCAACTACTTCAATGGAATACATTTGGAAATCTAGGAACCGAGACCTCGGAACCAAGTGTTTTCAACGACCCAAATATATCAGCTACGAATCTTACACAAGGAACAATCACTGCTGCAAGTAATGGGAACCGTTTCGGAGGTAGCAATTGGTTCAATACTGGTAATACTGCAGTAGGAAATACTCTTGCAGAAGCAATTACCGGAAATGATTATATTCAATTTATTGTTACACCAAATGCAGGATGCAGTTATACTCCTACTTCATTTGTTTTCCAATGGGATAAATCCGGTACCGGGCCAAAAAATTTGGCTTTACGATCCTCAGCAGACGGATATGCTGCTGATCTTGGAGCTCTCGCACCTGTCGCAGCATTAGGAACCTCTAATACAATAACCATTTCCGGCTTAACTGCAACAACAACCGCAACAACATTTCGTCTATATGGTTATGGAGCAACGGCAACGGGAGGAACAGGAGGATTCGATGTAAGTACTAACATTGTAAATGTTCAGTTAAATGGCACTTCAGCTTCTAGCACTCCAACATTAATTTTAACTCCACCCACTTTTTCAGGTTTCACTTATGCCGTTGGAGCGGGTCCTTCTGCCTCGCAATCCTACAATTTAAGCGGAAGTAATCTTACCGGAGCACCGGGTAATATTGCTATAACAAGTTCTACCGATTACGAAGTATCAACAGACAATATTACTTTTTTCGGAAGCACAACGGTTGCATACGCATCCGCCACATTGGCAACAACACCTATTTATGTTAGATTAAAAGCAGGGCTATCAGCAGGAAATTACAATGCTGAACTTATTTCAAATGCAGGTGGTGGAGCAACAACTTTAAATGTTAGTTGTAGTGGAACAGTTACAGCTGCTACAGCATCTGCAACTTCAGATATTATTACAGCCGGTGGTGAGTCTGCAACAATTTCATCGTTAATAAATGATGCAACACTTTTGAGCTCTACTGCAGGAGTTCAGGTATGGCAATTTAAAGTTAGAGATGGTGGCGCATCCTTAAGTGATGCGGATAATTTGCCAACAATATTAAGCTCTTTCATCCTTTCACAAGCTGCCGGAAATGCTGTTTCTAATTGGTTAACAGCGATAAAGACCATAGAATTATTTGATGGTATAACCAATGTCGGAGTTGGATCGGTTTCAACTTCACCCAACCAAATTTCTTTTACCGGACTTAGTTTATCTGTTCCTGACAATACCGAAAAAACGTATTCTTTGCGATTATCTTTGAACTGTGGAATAGGTGCTTCTAATAATGATGGCGATGATTTTGGATTTCAGATCTCCAATGGGAATGTAACTTTTTCTCCCTCAGGTTCCGGAAAATTTGCTTTTCCTGCAACAATTACAACAAACGGGTGGAATATTATTTCTGTAGTTGCGACTCAACTTAGCTTTATTCAGCAACCTGTTTCTGCCGGACAAAATCAACTAATGGTGCCTACGGTTGCCATAAAAGCTACTGATATCTGTGGCAACACTGATCTGGGATTTATCGGCACTGTGAGTATCACATCTACAGGAACATTAACGGGGGCGCCTGTTTCCACATCAGCAATCGCAGGAATTGCAACCTACTCCGGATTAACACATACTGTAATTGGTACCGGATATACACTCACAGCATCAGCACCCGGACTGTTAAGTGTTGTAAGCACTTTATTTGATATTACCAATGTAACTGTTTTTGGGGTTGGCGATATTGCTATTGTTGGAATGTGTGTTAACATGAATGGATGTGCGGGAAGCACCGCTGTGAGTGAAGACGAGATCAGTTTTGTAAGCTTTGAAGACATAACGCCCGGTACCACAATAGATATTACTGACAATGGTTTTGAAAGGAAAATTTGCGGAAGTAATACATGGGGGAATACAGAAGGTGTGGTACGAATTACCCGAAACACCTCTACCGTTGCAAAAGGAACGATAATAACTTTAAGAATTTTAGATGAAGCAATTTTTTTCCCTTTACAGCCGGATGCAAATTGGACGGTGAGTTATCCGAATACCGGCTACGGGACATTTAACATGAATAGCGGGGATGAACAGATCTATATTTTGCAAGGAGGAGCATGGAATAAAAACACTTCAGGTGCTCATGACGCAACGTACGTCGGAGGAACACTTATGTTCGCTATTAATACCTATACTGCATGGACCTGCAATGCTAATTCTACTCAAAGGGGCGAATTACCCTTAGGTTTAAAATGTTTCAGCATCCTTCCGGGAATTGCATCAGATAATATTAAATATTCGGGACCTGTCACACCTGCTTCACAAAAAGATTGGATAGACAGATTGAACTCCGCAAGCAACTGGACAGGTAGTAATAGTTGTGCTGCTTATATTAGCACGGGATTAGATTATTCAGCACCACAAACATTCAGCATTATTTCAAGTGGATTCAGCAGTGGTTATTGGACCGGAGCTGCGAATACAGATTGGTACGATTGTAATAACTGGCAGAATTATAAGGTACCTGATTCACTTGCTAATGTAACAATTGATAATGTTGCTAATGACCCTATAATTGCTGCCTCACCGGTGTTGTACCCAAACGGAGCAATTTGTAATGACCTCGCAATCACGAGTACTAGTGGTGCAGGGTTCCTTACTCTTAATAATTCTTTAAGCCATTTATCGATAAAAGGAAATATTACTAATAATGGTTTTATAACAGCATCAAACGGGTTGACAGATCTTCGTTCTGCAATTGCACAAACAATTTCCGGCACCGGTACTTCAACTTTCTATAACCTCCGACTAAACAATACAAATGCACTTGGAGTTTCCTTATCACAGGATGTAACAAGCACAAATACACTCACATTTACTAACGGAGTTCTGAGCACAGGATCTAACAGATTTATTATTACAAATACTGTTGTACCAACTATTTCCGGGTTTAACGCAACTAAATTTATAAATGGGATTCTTCGTCATTATATCGGAAGTAACACTTCTGTCTACACTTTCCCTATTGGAGATGGAATAGGATCTACAAATTATAAACGCGTTGATATTGTAAATAATAACCTTTCAGGCATTTCATATATCGATGCATCGGTAAATTCGGTAATAGAAATTTCACCTGAAGATGACGCCACCTTTATAGCAGCAGCTCAAACACAAAGTGGAACTACATTAACCAGCGTAATGGAAAATGCTCAATGGGATCTTACTCCGGATTCACCACCAAGCGGAGGAAATTATGGTGTCCGTTTATATACTGCAAACACAGGATTATCAGCTGCTGATGACGACACATTTTGTCCCGTTAAAAGACCTTCTTCTTCATTATCATATGCAGATTGGCTTAGCTTAGAAGGGTCAACAACAATTCCGGCAATAGGAGCAGCAGGTAGAATTTACAATGCAGGTGCCGGTTATGCAGAAAGATTGGGATATACCTCATTCAGCAAACATGCTATCGCGAAAGGCACTATCGTTTTACCAATTGAACTTTTATCATTCACCGCAAAATATATTAGCAGCCATCAAGTTGATATTAATTGGAGTACAGCTTCTGAATTAAATAATGATTACTTTACTATTGAACGTTCGAAGGATGCAATTTCATTTGATGAAATAAATATTACTGACGGAGCAGGAAATAGTACAAGTCCATTGTTTTATTCCACAACCGATGATTCACCAATGAGTGGAACTTCATATTACCGGCTGAAGCAAACAGATTTTAATGGTGATTTCAAGTATAGCAATACCGTTTCGGTTCAAAACAATGAAAGCAATTTTGATATTGTAAGTGCTCATTATTTACAATCTCCAAACCAATATGCAATTTATTTCAATTGCAATTCCGATTGTTCGGTTGCACTAGAACTTTATGATATCAGAGGACAGAAAGTGTATTCCTCTTTTGAAAACACTTTAGGAACAAATTCAGAGGTGCTGATACCAACGAAAGACCTATCTGAAGGAATTTATCTGATAAAAGTATTCAATGGGAATAAATTAATTTCCCGAAAAATAAAACTTTAAATATTATTCCTTTTATTTAATTTGTTTCATCGCAAAGGCTGCAGTTTCGTACTTAGGATCGATACTTAGACATGCCTGAAAATCTGCCAGTGCATTTTTTTTATCTCCCATTGTTTGATAACACATACCTCTTCCATAATAAGCATCAACATATGCAGCATCAATAGTTAAAGCATTTGTGAAAAATTGAATTGCTGTTTTATAATCTTTTTTTCCGCCAAAATTTATTGCTCCTAAATTAAAATTTGCAAATTTATTTTTTGCGTCAATTTTTAAAAGCACAGTATATGCTTCAATAGCTTTGTCCCAATTCAGAATATCCTGATAATATTTCCCCATCGCATACCAAGCTTCAATACTATTTGGCTGAATACGCATCGCATTCTTATAATAATCCACAGCTAAAGGATTTCTTTGTCCGGCATTCAAGATCCCCAATTGCATATACGCATTATAAAAACTTTGATCTTGCTCGACTGCGGTTTGCATACTGGATATCGCTTTTGCTGTATCCTTCAATTCTTTATAATTCATTCCTTTCATGAAATAGGCTTTTGAATTATACTTATCTATCTTCAACGCCATATTGATGTATTCAAAACATTTATCATGCTTTTTTACATAGAAATACAATTCAGCCAATTTTAACATGGCATCCACATTTTTATCATCTAACTTGATACACTTTTCTAAACTAGCTTTAGAATTCGCTGTTTGATTGGTAACAAAATAAAGATCAGAAAGGGTAATAAAATATGCAGCCTTCGAACTATCAATCGTCATTGCATTTCGCATATCATCAAAGCCCAGGTCGTATTTACTTTCGTTCAAATAATATTTCGCTCGTTCATGGTAAAGATTTGCATCTTTCGGATTTAATTTGATCTGTTCATTTAATTTCAATAATGCTTCAGGTACTTTCACTTTTGAGGAATCAGCAGTTATAGGTTCAACAGTTTTCACATCGTTCCCACACGAAGAAATAATAAGAGCGCCTGTAAAGGTTAGTATCGGCAAAAGAATTTTAATTTTCATAGACATTGTTTTCATTGTTGACAAAAGTAGATAAAAAAAATGTCATCCCTTTCTCAAAGTGCTTCCAAGAGAAACACAATGTTCGGGGATGACATTTTTGAATAGGACAATTGCCCTAATGATAAATACTATTTATTTTACCATCGCCAATTCCGGTTCAACGGCAGCAGCTGTAACACCGCTCAAAGCAATACGGATTTTCGCCTCAATTTCATCACATAATTCAATATTATCATGAAACAGAGCTTTAACAGCATCGCGACCTTGTCCTAATTTAGTATCACCATAACTAAACCAAGAACCCGCTTTTTTGATAATGTTGTGTTCAACACCAAGATCAACGATCTCTCCAATTTTAGAAATCCCTTCACCATACATGATATCAAATTCAGCCTGACGAAAAGGAGGTGCAACTTTGTTTTTCACTATCTTAACACGCGTACGATTACCAACAACTGCATCACCATCTTTAATTTGTCCGATCCTACGAATATCAATACGAACAGAAGCATAAAACTTAAGTGCATTACCACCGGTTGTTGTTTCAGGATTACCGAACATCACACCAATTTTTTCACGCAATTGATTAATGAAAATACAGCAACAGCCAGTTTTATTAATTGTGCCTGTTAATTTACGCAATGCCTGAGACATTAAACGCGCATGTAAACCCATTTTAGAATCACCCATTTCACCTTCTATTTCACTCTTTGGCACTAATGCAGCAACAGAGTCGATAACAATAATATCAATTGCACCTGAACGAATTAAATTTTCAGCAATTTCTAGTGCTTGTTCACCATTATCGGGTTGAGAGATCAATAAATTCTGAGTGTCAATTCCTAATTTTTCAGCGTAAGAACGATCGAAGGCATGCTCTGCATCAATGAATGCAGCTATTCCACCTGCCTTTTGAACTTCAGCAATAGCGTGTAACGTTAACGTTGTTTTACCTGAAGATTCTGGTCCGTATATCTCAATTACTCTTCCTTTAGGCAAACCACCAATACCTAATGCGATATCAACACCTAAAGAACCTGTAGGAATAACCTCCATGTTTTCTGCCGGAGCATCGCCCATTTTCATGATTGCACCTTTACCGTAGGTTTTTTCCAACTTTTCGATGGTAAGTTGCAATGCTTTTAATTTTTCTTTGTTTACAGATTCTTTAGCGCTTGCATTTTTCGCTTCTTTCGTTTCTTTGCTCATGGCGTATTTAGTTTTTATAGTTACAATTTTAAAAGTTCACAGGCTAATTGTTTTTTAGTATAATAGTGAACGGTACAATTTTATTATTTTTTTAATCCTTAAGGCATATTTTTCTTTTACCATTTACTTTTCCAATATCTGTTCGGTATGATTTTTTGTATTTACCGAGGTGATGACTTTTTCTATCTTCCCTTTTTCATCGATTACGAATGTGGTACGATTAATCCCATCATATACTTTCCCCATAAATTTTTTCTTTCCCCACACATCATATGCTTTGATGACATTTAAATTTACATCCGCTAAAAGAGGAAATGGCAAATTATTTTTTGCAATGAACTTTAAATGTTTTGATTCTTCATCGGCACTCACTCCTAATATAGCGTATCCTTTCTTTTTTAGTCCAGAATAATTGTCACGCAGATTACATGCTTCCACGGTACAACCTGGCGTGCTATCTTTAGGATAAAAATAAAGAACTAATTTTTTTCCTTTAAAATCTTTCAAGGAAACTAATTTTCCATTTTGATCTTTTTCTTTAAAATCCGGAGCTTTATCTCCCGCTTTTAATCCTGTAGTGTGATTTGCCATAAATCCTTTACTCAAATTTAAATGAATTAACCCTCATTCACAAAACGAAGTACTGACATTTATTAACAAGAAAAAAGGAATTTTTAAGAATGCTAAAAAACTTAGCAGAATTATTTTTACACACTTTGACACACAAGTCAACAAAACCAACAAAATAAATCCAAATGCTAAAATACTTAGCAGGAATTATTTCTTCAATTTCTTTTGAAGGGAACTAAAATATTTACAAAATGGCTTGAGTTCGCAGGAAGCAC
This sequence comes from Bacteroidota bacterium, assembly GCA_947476185.1. Classification (GTDB taxonomy): domain Bacteria; phylum Bacteroidota; class Bacteroidia; order 2-12-FULL-35-15; family 2-12-FULL-35-15; genus 2-12-FULL-35-15. The sequence continues at coordinate 8,824 of CANJPX010000068.1, read as the reverse complement.
ACTTGGGATTTCGCGCAACACAAACATATCGTCCGTGCAGGATCAACCAGTGATGAGCCACAGCCACTTTGGATGAGGGGATATATTTTATTAATTCTTTTTCAGTTTGTAAGGGAGTTTTTGAATCCGTTGTCAGGCCCAGACGATTTGCAACCCTAAACACGTGAGTATCCACAGCCATTGCCGGTTTTTTATAAACAATGGAAGCGATCACATTGGCAGTTTTACGGCCCACTCCGGGCATTTTCACAAGTTCCTCAATTTCAGCTGGGACGATACATTTAAAATCATTTACCAACATTTTCGCCATCCCAACAAGGTGTTTCGCCTTATTATTCGGATAACTCACACTCCGGATATATTGAAATACCTCATCACTGCTAGCCGCAGCCATAACTTCCGGTTTTGGAAAAGCTTTAAATAAAGCAGGTGTAACCATATTTACTCTTTTATCAGTACACTGAGCAGAAAGAATAACAGCAACTAATAACTGGTAAGGATTATCATAGTTTAATTCCGTTTCTGCAACAGGATGATTTTTGCTGAAGTATTCAATTACCTTTTCAAAGCGTTCTTTTTTAGTCATCAGACATTAATACTATTACAAAATATTTTTATTTTATTAAGATTTGTTTTCAAAAAAAAACGTAGACTTATTTATTCAATAATGTTACTAAGTAATATTTTTATTCAACCTACTATAAAAAACGTCCTGTTTCATTTCTGAAAAAGGACGTCAAAAAAATCAAGCTATTTATTACTTTACTAACTCTTCAATAATTTTATCGACACTTACGCCTTCAGCCTCAGCTTTATAATTACGAACGATCCTATGACGCAAAATAGCTGCAGCAACCGCTTTAACATCTTCAATATCCGGAGAATACTTTCCTTTTATCAATGAATGGCATTTTGCTCCTATCACTAAAAACTGTGACGCTCTAGGTCCTGCACCCCATGATAAATATTTATTTGCTATTTCAACAGCATGCTCTGTATTTGGACGGGTTTTTGAAGCCAACTTAACGGCATACTCCAAAACATTATCCGCTACAGGAATCCTGCGCACCAATTCCTGAAAATAAAGAATTTCTTCCGCTGATAATACTTTTCTAAGTTGCACTTTTATATTTGACGTTGTATTTTTTACAACTAAATATTCATCCTGCAATTTAGGATAATCTAACCAAACATTAAACATAAACCGGTCTAACTGCGCTTCGGGCAAAGGATATGTTCCTTCCTGCTCAATTGGGTTCTGAGTTGCCAACACAAAAAAAGGATTGCCTAATTCATAACGTTTTCCTCCGGTAGTGATACTTCTTTCCTGCATTGCTTCCAGCAATGCTGCCTGAGTTTTAGGAGGTGTCCGGTTGATCTCATCAGCCAAAACAATATTCGCGAACAAAGGACCTTTTATGAATTTAAAATTCCTGTCCTCGCCTAATATCTCTGAACCAATAATATCAGATGGCATCAGATCCGGAGTAAATTGGATACGGTTATAACTCAAGCCCAATACATCAGCGATTGTATTTACCAATAATGTTTTGGCCAATCCTGGAACACCGATCAACAAACAATGTCCTTTGCTGAAAATAGAGATCAAAACATCTTTCACTACTTCATCCTGCCCTATGATTACTTTGCCTATTTCGGCATTTAGCTCTTTGTATTTTACCACAAAGGCGTCTACTGCTTCTACATCTGTTTTATACATAATTAAAGCTGTGATTTAATGATTTTGTGAAGCGGAGCAATGCAAAACTTAAAATCTTGTAAACTTTTCCAAAATTTCAACAATTCTCTCTTTCTTTATTTTATTAATTGATCCATTTATTGTTAAATGTGCAGTCTTTAAAATCATCTGCAATATGAACATAGGTATCTGCAGATTTCTTCTTTATCCAAACCTGTACAGCCTTTTGTTGCTTTTTCGCGATTGCAGCGCTTTGAATTATTTGATAATCATCTACCAAATTTGCAATATGAGGCAAAGTTCTGGTTTTTAAATATAAGATACGATAGGCCTGTTTCCCATCACTTGTAGTGGAAGGCATAGGCTTTGTATATTCTCCAACTTTTAATTTATCGATCGAAAAAACAATCGTCTGATCCATTTGTCCAATTTCATCCATTTGAAAACGAGTGGATCCGGTGAATGGATTTATAATAAGCCCACCACTATTTTTACTCTCTTCATCATCAGAATATTTTGCTGCCAGATCTGAAAAGGTTGCTGTATCCGAAGTTAAACGGATATAGGTTGTATCCAACGACATTTTAGCTCGGTACATATCAGATGCATCCACTGCAGGCGCGATCAAAATACTGCGGGCATCCACTTCATCTCCTCTTCTTTCTATCAGCTGAATAATAAAATAACCATAAACGGTTTCAAACACTTCACTTATTTCATTTGGTTTTAGTTTAAATGCCCATGCATCCCACTCCGGAACAAATTGTCCACGTTGAATATGTTCGTATAAACCACCTTTACTAGCCGACCCCGGATCCATTGAATAAAGTGCTGCCATAGAGGACATGTTTGCTTCACCACTCAAGATCCGCAGACGCAACCCTTCAATTTTTTCTTTTGCCTCCTTTTTAGCTTCCGCAGTAACAGCAGGTTTTTTAACGATCTGACCTACTTCAACTTCTGCATTTATAAATGGAATAGAGTCCTTCGGAATACTATTATAATATTCTTTTACTTCATTCGGAGTAACGGTAATATCGGCACTCACTTTACTTTGCATTTGTTGTTCAAGCAGCAAGTCACGGACATCGTCTTTCAATTCAGCTTTATAATCTTCAACAGATTTTCCATAAAATGAAGTAAATTTTTCTTCTGAACCAAATTGCTGAATATAATATTTCATTCTTCTTTCCAGCTCCTGCTCGATCTGACCATCAGTAACATCCAAACTATCATGCTGTGCCTGTGCCAACAATAATTTCTGATACAGAAGCTCTTCCATAATTTTACACCGTGTATTTCCATCAACGGGTTCCTGTGCCGACAACATCTGTTGGTATTGAGTTTCCAGGTCAGATTGCAAAATGTAATTATTACCGACAACTGCTACTATGCGGTCAATTACTTTCTCTTGAGCCCTTGCGCTAATTAAGCACCCAAGAAAAAACACGAAAAACAATGCTCTATTTCTTAATTTTATCATTAGAATAAATTTCAATTTTGTTATTGTTTGCTGCATCATTATAAACATCTTCCTTCATTTTAATTATCAGCTGCAGCTTACGTTTATTTAAAATGATATTTTCAATATTTTCTTTTTCGAAACTCAAAGGAGACAAACTATTTTTGACCTTAAATCCTTTAATATTTACAAAATAGCTATTCAAAGAATCACTTACTTCCACAAAATGATTGTTTTGCAAAAATAGCTCTTTATTATAGGTTTGAATAGGAATTTCTTTCAACAAGTCGTCAAACAATAACCAAGAAGAATCATCCAGATAAAAATTGACAGCAAATTGATGACAGTAACTTTCTAATTGCTCTTTATCTTTCGCATTGTCAGATTTATACCATTTTTTAAGTTTTTCTATTCCCGGTGTCTTTTTATCTACTTTTACATACACCACTTTTATGATGTTATCCTTTAACTCAAAATCGTCCTGATTATTATTATAATATTCCTCTATTTCTTTATCGGAAACGACCGTATCTAATTTTTGTTTAACCAATTCCTTTTCATAAGAATATGTGATAAGGGAATTACGGTAATCACGCAGTTGTTTTTCAACATTTTTTTGTTCATCGGAAAGGTTACTTTCAGCCTTTTGAATTACGAGGGATTCGTGGATCCAATTATCAATATACTTCTTAATTAGTTCGATGCTATCCTTCGAAAGCGTTCCTTGAGGCACAATATCTTTAATGTCATCCAGATACAAAAAAACATTGTTCGCACGGGCAATTGCCACCCGATCAATATCTTTATCCGGGCTCGAATTGCATGAAAACAATCCGACTATGATCAATATGTACAGTATACGATGGCTCAAATTATTGTTCGGTAAAAACTAAAAAAGTTTATGATGCAATACACCATAAACTTTTTAAAGAATTAAAGCTTTATTATTTTATAGTTGAAAGAACTGTCTTATCTATTGTAACAGGATATTTTGCCTTTAATGAAGCGATCCATTCTTTTTCCAAATAATTTTGATAATCCGCTGTAACCATACCTTTTGAATCAACATACGCTTTTGGCTCAGGTTTTAACAATTTGTTAGTTACAACAATAACAGTTTTTTTATCTTTTTCTGATACCATGTCAGCGGAGGTGCCGGGATTCCAATTTTTATCTACAAATTCATTTTCACCCTTGTTAAAGATACGTGTTTCAATTTGCAAATTCAACTGTGAATCTTTATTTACAACCGCTAAAATATCCTTCTCAGATTTTTTCTTCTTCATTAATCCGCGAACCTGAAGAGCTATTTTGTCAGAAGAACATGAATAAACAGAAGCATCAGCACGTTCATCCCACATATAGTTCATCTTATTCTTTTCGTAATATGCTTTCGAACCAAGAGTATCTTTTACAGCCTTGCTCCACACTTTTTGATCTGTCAATTCAAACAATAGGATCCCATCACGGTATTCTTGCATCAAGGACTTAAATTCAGGGTATTTTTGATCTAAACGAGATTCTTCGTAAGCTACTGCTGACTCTTCAACAAATTGCTTATAGAATTGATTTAAAACAAGTTTGAAATCTGATTTTGTGCGCTTGCTTTGATGAGTAGTGATGAAATTTGCAAAATCAGCTTGCGTGAAAACTTTATCATTAAAATTAAACATTGGTTTGTTCAATCCTTTTGCTTTTGTGATATCCCAACGGCCATCAAACAATGTTGAATCCATTACGCCAATAAATTCATCCGCCAATTTTGGATTTTCTTTGAACTTGTATTCTGCTTTTACCTTAGTTATCAAAGAAGCTCTTCCGGCCTGAGCACGGGAATCTTTCGTAACCTTTGACTTAAGATCATTTTTCATATCATCAAAAGAAGCCAAACCTCTTTTATCGATCAATTTCACAATATGCCATCCGTATTTTGTACGCATTGGCTGACTGAAATCACCTCTATTTGATAGAGCGAAAGCTGTTTTCTCAAATTCTAAAGGCATTTTACCTGTACCGAACCAAGGCAATTCTCCGCCTTTCTTAGAAGATGTTTTATCATCAGAAAATTCTGCAGCGAGGTCATCGAATTTTGAACCTGACTTTAATTTATTATAGATCTCGGTAATCTTTGTAAAGTTATTTAATGAATCGTCTTTCGTCATGTTAGCAGGTGTTTTCACCATAATGTGAGCAACCATAACCTCTCCTTGTGCTTTTCTTCTTTCCTTAACTTTAATAATATGGTAACCATATCGGGTACGAACAGGCATTGAAACATCGCCTACCTTCGTGTTATATGCCGCTGATTCAAAAGGATAAACCATTTGCAAGGCGGTAAAAAATCCAAGATCCCCTCCATTATCTTTCGATGAAGGATCATCAGAAACACCTTTTTCAGCAGCAACTTTATTAAAATCCTCGCCTTTCAAGATACGTGCACGTATCTTCAAAATCTTGTTATAAGCATCAAGGGTGTCTTTTGGGAGTGCTGTTTCACTTACCTTAACCAAAATATGTGAAGCGTGAATATCTTCCTGCAGACGATCATATGTTTCTTTTAGCAACTTTTCGTTTACATCTTTATCAGTCAAATATGGCTGAGCCAATTGCTTACGATATCCGCCTAACTCCTCTTTGAAGGATCTAGCAGTATCCAAACCTAACTCTTCTGCTTCATTCACTTTTAATTTAAAATTTACAAAAAGATCGATGTATTCATTCAATGATTTAGAATCACCGGCAGCATCTTTATTATTATTCTTATGATAAACATTTTCAAACTCTGAAACAGTAACTTTAGTAGCTCCGATTGTCATAAGCACTGCATCCGTTTTTCCACCATCAATTGTTGCAACAGGCGGTTTCTTTACTTGAGCAATTGCACAATTAATTGTTAAAAGTGCCACTGGCAACATCAATGATTTTGATAAAACACTTAAATTCATAGGTCAATGATTTTTTTATTTTGGGTAACAAATGTAGTTATTTATGCGATGTATCAAAATAAAAACAGTGCCAATTCCTATTGACACTGTTGTTAAATTTTGTTAATCTTAATAAAATGAATTTATCTACTGTAATTTGGTGCTTCACGGGTTATGGAAACACCATGCGGATGACTTTCCCGTATACCTGAATGTGTAATTCTGATAAACTTCGCTTTTTGCAATTCCTGCATATTTTTAGCACCGCAATACCCCATTCCGGCACGCAAACCACCTACAAACTGATAAACCACTTCAGATAAACTACCTTTTACGGGAACTCGACCGGAAATGCCTTCAGGAACCAATTTCTTAATATCATCCTCCATATCCTGGAAGTAACGATCTTTTGAGCCTTTTTGCATCGCTTCAATGGAACCCATTCCACGGTATGATTTAAACTTACGACCTTCAAAAATAATGGTTTCTCCCGGTGATTCTTCCACACCTGCAAACATTGAACCCATCATTACAGAACTTGCTCCTGCTGCTAGAGCTTTTACGATATCCCCTGTAAAACGAATTCCTCCATCTGCTATAACTGGAACACCTTTGCCTTTTAAAGCATTTGAAACGTCTAATACCGCTGTTAATTGAGGCACTCCAACGCCAGCGATGATCCTTGTGGTACAAATCGAACCGGGACCAATACCAACTTTTACAGCATCAGCACCAGCTTTTACCAATGCCAACGCTGCTTCTGCTGTAGCTACATTACCAACTACAACCTGTAAAGCAGGAAATGCTTTTTTTATTTTCTTCAATGCTTCTATCACTCCTTTTGAATGTCCGTGAGCCGTATCTAGCACTACAGCATCAACACTTGACTTCACCAATGCGTCTACTCTTTCTAAAACATCAGAAGTAACTCCAATAGCTGCTGCGACACGTAACCGACCCAATCCATCTTTATTGGCATTCGGATGTACTTTAACTTTGATAATATCCCTGTAAGTGATCAGTCCTACTAATTTCCCTTTTTTATCAACCACAGGAAGCTTTTCAATTTTATGATTTTGAAGTATCTGTTCTGCCTTTTTCAAGTCGGTACCCTCTTTAGCCACGATCATATCTTTGGTAGTCATAACTTCCCTGATAGGACGCTTGAGATTCTTCTCGAAACGAAGGTCACGATTGGTAACGATTCCGATCAGATCTCTTTTATCATTTATAACCGGAATACCACCAATCTTATTCTCCTTCATAATGGTCAAAGCATCTCTTACGATGGCAGTTTCCAGCAGGGTAACAGGATCCATGATCATTCCACTTTCAGAACGTTTTACCTTTCGAACCTGAGCTGCCTGATCTTCAATACTCATGTTCTTATGCAATACACCGATACCACCTTCTTGAGCAATGGCAATTGCCAATTGGTACTCAGTAACCGTATCCATTGCTGCGGAAACAATAGGAGTATTTAGTTTTATTTTTTTCGTGAAATAAGAAGTTGTATTTACTTCGCGCGGAAGCACTTCTGAATAAGCAGGTACTAAAAGTACATCATCGTAGGTTAAGCCTTCGCCTACAAATTTGCTTGAATCTAATGACATATGAACGGGGTTTTGAATTTCAAATCTATGGTTAAAATTCCCGCAAAGATATATATTTTTGGTGTACAAATAACCAAACAAAGAGAATTAGCGAATCTTGATGTTTCAGCTTACTGAAAAACCTACAGTAGGAAAGAGCTCAAGATTTCATTTCAATTTATTGCTTCTTTAATCTCTTCAAACTATTATCAATATACTTATCTGTTGGCAATAGTGAATGCTGGATCCTTCTGGCGTATGTTATACTATCAATAATTTCTTTTTGATGCTCTTCCACCAATAATTTTTGTTGTTCTACTTCAAGTTTTTGCCGCTCCACAATATTCTTTTGTCCTTCAATAATATCTTTTTGTTTGCGGGTAATTCTTAAGGAGCGAAAAATAAAACCTGCAAAAACAAGCACCAACAATAATCCTCCTACAACAAACACAATAACAATTTTCTGCTTCCTTCCCTTTTCCTCTGAAATTGCTTCCTGATTTTCCAATTCTTTTTTATGTTCAGCAGCAGATATTGCTTCTTTCTTTTCAAAATCATAGGTCATTTGACTCTGAATAGTTTTTTTACGCGTTTCTTCATTATCAAGGCTATCTCTATACAAAATATAAAGTTTATGATTGTCATAAGCTCCTTTATAATTTCCAATGGCTTCATCCAACTCTACTAATGACCAGTAATTTAATTTCAAATTACTTTTATATCCAAGTTGAATGGAAAGGTCTTTCGACATAAGTAAATATTTTTCTGATTCTTTATATTTTTTTTGTCTAAAAAAAACGTTACCTATATTATTGTATGAAGTAGCAATACCAGCTTTATCACCAATATCTTCTCTTATTTTTAACGAAGCAAAATAGTTTTTTAGCGCCTCCGGATAGTTCCCCAGATCTATGTATACATTTCCAATATTTTTGTGAGAAGTAGCAACTCCTTTTTTATCACCAAGCTCTTCAAAAATTTTTAAACCTGCAATATGATTTTTTAATGCTTCAGAATAATTTTGTAAACTTTCATATACATTTCCAATATTATCATATGAGCCTGCAACACCCAATTTATCACCCAGCTCATTTCTTATTTTCTGTGCAGCCAATAAGTTTTTTAATGCTTCCTGATTATTCCCCTG
>CANJPX010000067.1 GCA_947476185.1 Bacteroidota bacterium | reverse complement strand
ATTGTACTGAAGCGTATCCGTCTTTCTCCAAGGTTTTTACTTGCGTAACAACGCAAGGACCAGCTTCAATAACTGTGCATGGTATATATTTACCATTGGCACTGAAGATACTGGTCATTCCAATTTTTTTACCTATTATTCCAGACATTTTTTTATTAATTAATTATTTGTTTTTATTACGATGCTTTGATTTCAACTTCTACTCCACTTGGTAATTCTAATTTCATAAGTGCATCAACTGTTTTAGAAGTTGAGTTGTAGATATCTAACAATCTTTTGTATGAGCATAATTGAAATTGTTCACGTGCTTTTTTATTAACGTGCGGTGAACGTAAAACTGTGTATATTTTTTTGTGAGTCGGCAATGGAATAGGTCCACTAACAACAGCACCTGTTGCTTTTACAGTTTTTACGATTTTCTCTGCAGACTTATCAACTAAGTTGAAGTCATAAGACTTTAATTTGATTCTGATTTTTTGGCTCATAGTTTTATTTTAAAGAACGTTGTTGTTATTATACTTTTTCTGCTTTACCTTTTGCTTTTGCAATCACATCATCCGAAGTGCTACGAGGTGCTTCAGCATAATGAGAAAATTCCATAGTAGAAGTTGCACGACCGGAAGTAATTGTTCTTAATGTTGTAACATATCCGAACATTTCTGACAATGGCACTTTTGCTTTGATAACCTGAGAACCAGCTCTGGTGTCCATTCCTTCGATCATACCTCTGCGTTTGTTCAAATCACCTACAACATCACCCATGTTTTGCTCAGGAGTAAGAACTTCAACCTTCATGATTGGCTCTAACAATACAGGTTTTGCTTTTGGCATCGCTTCGCGGAAAGCGGAACGAGCACAGATTTCAAATGACAAAGCATCTGAATCGACATTGTGATAAGAACCATCTAATAATCTAACCTTTAATGTATCAACAGGATAACCGGCTAATACACCATTGATCATTGCTGCTCTGAATCCTTTTTCAACTGCAGGAATAAATTCACGAGGAATGTTACCACCTGAAATTTCATTTATGAATTGCAATCCACCTGCTTTTGTTGTTGCATCAAAATCTGCATCAACAGGAGAAATAACAACTTGTATATCGGCAAACTTACCACGACCACCGGATTGTTTTTTGTAAACTTCGCGGTGAGAAACTTCTGCATTGATCGTTTCTTTATAAGAAACCTGAGGAGGTCCTTGGTTACATTCTACCTTAAATTCTCTTTTTAAACGGTCAAGGATAATTTCAAGGTGTAATTCACCCATACCACTAATGATGGTTTGACCACTATCCTGATCTGTTTTTACACGGAAAGTAGGATCCTCTTCCGCTAATTTATTCAATGCATTTCCTAATCTATCCAAATCACCTTGAGTTTTAGGCTCAATAGCAACACCGATAACAGGTTCAGGAAAATTCATTGATTCAAGAACAATTGGATGCTTCTCATCACAAAGAGTATCTCCTGTTTTAATATCTTTAAATCCTACTGCAGCACCAATATCACCTGCTTCAATAAATTCAATTGCATTTTGTTTATTCGCATGCATTTGGAAGATACGAGAAATACGCTCTTTGTTTCCGCTGCGGGTATTTAATACATATGAACCTGCATCTAAGCGACCAGAATATGCACGGAAGAAACACAAACGACCAACAAACGGGTCAGTTGCGATCTTAAATGCCAATGCTGTAAAAGGTTCTTTAACATCAGGTTTACGGGAAATTTCTTCGCCGGTATCAGGATGAGTTCCAATTGTACTTTCTTTATCCATTGGTGATGGCATTAATTCCATTACCAAGTCTAACATTGTTTGAACGCCTTTATTTTTAAATGCAGAACCACAAACCATTGGAACGATCTTATTCGCTATACAAGCTTTGCGAAGTGCCGCCAATATCTCTGCTTCAGAAATAGATGCCGGATCTTCAAAAAATTTCTCCATTAATGAATCATCGAATTCAGCAATAGCTTCCAATAATTTACCTCTCCATTCTTTAGCTTCTTCCAACATATCTGCAGGAATAGGAACTTCTTTAAAAGTCATCCCCTGATCATGCTCATTCCACTCAATTCCACGGAAGTTGATCAAATCAACAACCCCAACAAATGTCTCTTCTGCACCAATAGGTAATTGCAAAGGAATTGGATTTCCACCCAATACTTCTTTCACCTGAGCTACAACCTTTAAAAAATCTGCACCGGAACGATCCATTTTATTCACGAAACCTATTCTGGTTACGTTATAATTGTTTGCTAATCTCCAATTTGTTTCTGATTGCGGCTCAACACCATCAACTGCAGAAAACAAAAACACTAATCCATCAAGGATACGTAATGAACGATTCACCTCAACTGTAAAGTCAACGTGACCGGGAGTATCAATAATATTTACTTTGTATTGTTGATCTTTATATTTCCAAAAACAAGTAGTTGCAGCAGAAGTAATGGTTATACCACGTTCTTGCTCCTGAACCATCCAATCCATTGTAGCAGCACCATCATGCACCTCACCAATTTTGTGATTAACACCCGTATAATAAAGAATACGCTCGGTACAGGTTGTTTTACCTGCATCAATATGAGCCGCAATCCCAATGTTTCTTGTATATCTTAAATCTGCCATTTTCTTTTAATAAATTCTAATTTCTAAAATCAAAACTCTAATATAAATTAGAATCTAAAATGTGAGAACGCTTTATTAGCTTCTGCCATCTTGTGAACATCTTCTTTCTTTTTATATGCAGCACCTTCTTCTTTAGCAGCCGCAACTATTTCTCCGGCTAATTTCTGAGCCATTGATTTTTCGTTACGTTTACGAGCATAAAGGATCATCCATTTAATTCCCATAGAAACTTTTCTTTCAGGACGGATTTCAGAAGGAATCTGGAATGTAGCACCACCAACTCTACGGCTACGAACTTCAACTGCAGGAGTGATATTGCTTAATGCTTTTTTGAATGTTTCTAATCCATCAACATCCGGAGTTCTTTTTTGAACAATTTCGATAGCGTCATAAAAAACATCATATGAAGTACTTTTCTTACCATCATACATTAAATTGTTTACAAAACGTGTTACCAAGATGTCGTTAAACTTTGGGTCTGGTAAAAGAATTCTCTTTTTGGCTTTGGTCTTTCTCATTATTTATTTATTTGGAGTTCGTATTTGTTACTTCAGGGTTTTCCTTACTCAAATCCTTACTCAGTTCTCTTTATTTTTTCTTTGGAGCCGCTTTTACAGCACCTGCTTTTGGTTTTTTAGTTCCGTATTTCGAACGTCTTTGGTTACGACCATCAACACCGGATGTATCTAATGCACCACGCACAATATGGTAACGAACTCCTGGAAGATCTTTTACTCTTCCACCACGGATCAACACAATTGAGTGTTCTTGCAAGTTATGTCCTTCACCCGGTATGTATGCATTCACCTCTTTTTTGTTGGTTAATCGCACACGAGCAACTTTTCTCATTGCCGAATTCGGCTTTTTAGGAGTTGTTGTATAAACACGGGTACACACTCCACGTTTCTGAGGACAAGAATCAAGAGCAGCAGATTTACTTTTGTTAACCGCTTTTAATCTCCCTTTACGCACTAATTGTGATATTGTAGGCATTTTTCTGTTGTTAAATTTCTATCTTTTTCAGTGTAAATTAATTACACCCCCGCTTTTTTAGGGAGGGCAAAGGTAATAAATATTTATTATAAACAACAGTTGGTTAAAAAAAAAATGCACTTTTCCTTAAAAGAAATAGCGTTTTCGACCTCTTAAAACAAAAAAATCAATAATAAAAGGCTTTTCAGGGATGCAAAACTCTGAAAATATTATTAATAATTAGAGAAAAAATAAATTTCACGGGAAATTTTTCTTCAAAAAAAATATTTCATTTTTTTTGAAATATCCAGATTTTTTTAACACTATTTAATTCAAATTTGATTTTTTTATGCAAAAAAAATCGGGAAACAGAATAGATCTGTTTCCCGATTTTTACAATTTTTTTTATTAACGAAGCAATGAAAAACTTCCTTTTTCGAAGTAATCTTTTCCGTCGATTCCTTTTGCTTTTATGATAAAGAAATAAGTTCCATCAGGAGCTATAACACCGCTCGCAGTGCGTCCATCCCAACCTCCATTGGTTGTGTGCCATTCATATTCTTTTTCACCCCAACGGTTATAGATCTCAGCATCCATCGTTTTCAATCCGATGGCCTGAACAGTAAAAATATCGTTCACATTATCATCATTTGGAGTAAATACATTTGGAATAATGAAAACAGAATTAATGTATACGTCTATGACCTCACAAGCTGTATCAGCACATCCTGCAGCATTGGTAGCTATCAAACATGCAGTATACTGGCCAAGTGGTGTATAAATAAAAGTTGGACTTGTAACAGTAGATGTATCACCTGTTCCAAATTGCCATAAATAATTTATCGCACCAGTACTTGTATTCATGAATGTCACAGAAAGAGGTGTTTCGCCGGTAGCCGGATTTGGAGTAAAAGAGGCCACGACACTTGACGAAGAATTTACTACAAAACCTGTTAAGCCTCCGAGTGTAACTGAACATCCATTTGAATCAGTAACAGTTAAAAAATAACTACCAGGACCAACACCTGAAAGGTTTATCAAGGTATCTGCACTTGTTGCATTTATCCATGAATAAGAGAAAGGACTCGCTCCACTTACCATTGTAATGCCCAATACCGAACCTGTTAATGTTCCACAATCAGCATCTGTAATAGATACCAACGAAGTATCAGCAACTGGCAAAGGATTAATAGTAACCGTAACTTGCGTTGCTGCCCCCTGACATGCACCAATTGTTCCGGTAACCCAATAACTTGTTGTTGTAGAAATAACCGGTGTAAAAGGGTTTGCTGTACCAATCAAAGTTGTTAAACCTGCATCTGCATACCACGTAAAAGTTCCTGAACCTGAAACGACGATTGGCGTAACTGGTGAACCAACACAAGCCGGAGGAGGATTTGTTGCCGTAGGAGCAACAGGGGTATTATTAATAGTAATTAATAAACTATCAATCACAGACCCACATGCACCAACTGGATCATTCGTTGTTAAATACAATGTTACACTGCCGGCAGTAGTATCAGCTAATGAAGGTGTATAGGTTGCTCCTAAAATAGCTGTATTATCAAATGTTCCGCTACCACCTGTTGTCCATGTTGAACTTGTTGCACTTCCACCTAATGTAGCTCCGGTAATAGTATAATTGCTTCCCGCACATATTACTCCGTTCGAACCGGCATCAACAGTTGCTGCCTGATTTATTACAATAATTGTATTTGCTGAAGCAGCGGCACACCCGCCACCTGCAGCAATCGAATTTGTAATTGTATACGTTCCTGCAATACTTGATGCCAAATCAATTTCTCCGGTACTGGTGCTTATGAATACTAAACCTGCAGGAGTTGCTGAAAACACACCTCCACTAGAACCAACAGGGAAGGTTGGTAAAGGGTTTACACCTAATGCACAGAAAGGAGTGGCATAACTAAAGTTTGCGCTTGGGGCATTTGTTATCGTAATACTAACGGTACTCGTATTCGGACAAACCCCATTTGTTGTATAAATTATATTGTATGTACCTAATGTACTTCCTATCAAATTTATTTCACCTGCAGCAGTGCTTACAAATACAAGACCTGCCGGACTTGAACTAAATGTACCCCCTGCTAATCCGGTAATTGTAGGAATAGGGTTAACACCTGTCTGACAAAACGTAGATCCGGTATAACTGAATACAGCACCATCTAAAGGTGTAATAGACAAAGTCATAACATCAGTAGTTTGGGAACAAACACCTGCAGGATCGTCAGTTGTAATTGTTAGTACAACGCTTCCTGCTGTAACATCTGCTACAGAAGGTGTATATGTTGATGTCAAACTATTCACATTACTAAATGTACCACTTCCACTTGTCGACCAAGTAATGGACGAAGCGCTTCCTCCTATTGTTCCTGCTAATGAATAAGGGCTGCCTTCACAAACAGTTCCATCAACACCTGCAGAAGCAATTGCGATCGGATCGATAACGATAGTAGTAGTAGCTGAAGCAGCAGCGCAACCAGAGGCAGCAGCAATAGTATTTGTTATAGTGTAGGTACCTGCTGAACTTGCAGCCAGATCAATTTCACCTGTTGAGGTACTCACAAATACCAACCCTGCAGGAACTGCACTAAATAATCCAGCACTAGCACCCGCTCCAAATGTTGGGAAAGCGGTTCCGTTTTGGCAGAAAGGCGTTCCATAACTTAATGTGGCATCAGGAGCCGCAGTTATTGTTACGCTGATCGTACTATTATTAGGACAAACTCCACTTGTAGTAAATGTAATAAAATAATTCCCTAAGGCACTTGCACTTACATCAATTAATCCGGTTGAAGGATTTAAGAATACTAATCCTGCAGGAGTCGCAATGAATGTACCTGATGCAGCACCAGCAATTGTTGCAACTGGATCGGTTCCTGTTTGACAGAAAGTAGATGTTGGATAGGAGAAATTCGCATTATCTTGTAAATTGATAGTAAGCACCATATTATCAGAAACAACTCCACAAACTCCAGCCGGGTCATTTGTACTTAATGTCAACGTCACAGTTCCAGCAGCTATGTCTGCTGCAGAAGGAGTATACGTTGTAGCTGCAGATGTAGCACTACCAAAGGTCCCTGTTCCACTTGTTGTCCATGTTACGTTAGAAGCGCTTCCACCAAATGTACCTACTAAATTTGCTGTAACATTTGAACAAATTACATCATCAGGTCCTGCATTTACTGTTGCTGCAGGGCTGATTGTAAGCGTCATTACATCGGACACAGCATTACAAGGACCAGCAGGATTATTTGTAGTTATTGTTAAAGTTACAGAACCTGCAGCAATATCAGCAGCAGAGGGTGTATACACAGGGGTAAGTGAAGTGGCGACACTGAATGTTCCGGTACCAGAGGTTGTCCAGGTAACGGAGGTTGAACTTCCACCCATAGTACCGATCAAAGCATATGTCCCTGAACTACAAATTGTGGCATTACCACCTGCAGAAACAGTTGCAGCAGGATTGATTGTCAATACCATGGAATTAGTAACTACAGGACAAGGTCCTACAGGATCATTAGAGGTTATTGTTAAGGTAACCGTTCCAGCTGCGATATCCGCTGCCGAAGGAGTGTAGATAGGAGTAGTAACATTCGGGTTACTAAAAGTACCGGTTCCACTAGTTGTCCAGGTAACTAAAGTTGTACTTCCACCCATTGTACCTGCCAAAGAATATGTGCTACCGGCACAAATTGCAGCACCAACACCAGCACTAACTGAAGCGGCAGGATTAATAGTAAGCGTCAAGAAATCAGAAATGGCATTACATGGTCCGGCAGGATCATTCGTGGTAATGGTAAGAGTAACAGAACCAAAAGCAATATCTGCTGCCGAAGGAGTATAAACAGAAGTCGTTGACGTGGCCAAACTGAATGTTCCGGTACCACTTGTTGTCCATAAGATGGATGTGGCTCCCCCACCCATTGAACCAGCTAAAGTATATGTAGTTCCTGCACAAATAGTAGCATTCGCTCCTGCAACAACTGTTGCAATCGGATTGATTGTCAATGTCATTGCAGCGGTAACTGCCGGGCAAGGACCTGCAGGATCATTGGAAGTAATGGTCAAAGTAACTGTTCCGGCAGCAATATCTGCTGCTGATGGTGTGTATATAGCAGTAGTTGAGGCTGTATTATTAAATGTACCTGTACCACTTGTGGACCAAGTTATAGAAGTAGCACCTCCACCCAATGTTCCTGCTAAAGAATAAGTTGAGCCCGAACAGATAGTAGCATTCGCTCCGGCAGAAACAGTAGCAGCGGGATTAATAGTTAAGATCATTGTACTTAGCAAAGCTGTACAAGGGCCTGCAGGATCGTTTGTTGTTAAAGTTAATGTAACGGTACCAGCAGCGATATCAGCGGCAGAAGGAGTATAAACAGCAGTTAAAGAGGTTGCAAGACTGAAAGTTCCCGTACCACTTGTTGTCCAGGTAGAACTTGTAGCTCCACCACCTATTGTTCCAGCTAAGGTATAAGTTGAACCAGAGCAGATAGTACCATTAGAGCCTGCAGAAACTGTCGGCAATGGATTTATTGTTAATATCAATGAGCTGGTCGCAGCAGGACAAGGACCGGCAGGATCGTTTGTAGTTAAAGTTAATGTGACGGTACCGGCAGCAATGTCTGCTGCTGAAGGCGTATATATGGCACCCAATAAAGCGGCGTTGTTAAATGTACCTGAACCAGAGGTAGACCATGTTGAGGAAACTGCACTACCACCTATCACACCAGCTAAGGTATACGTACCACCGGAACAAATTGTAGCACTACTTCCTGCAGCAGCTGTGGCAGCAGGACTAATGGTAATTACCATTGTGCTTGTAACGAATGGGCATGGACCAGCAGGATCATTGGTTGTTAATGTCAAAGTAACCGTACCTGCAGCAATGTCAGCTCCAGAGGGTGTGTATACTGCAGTTGCAGATGTAGCTAAACTAAATGTACCAGTACCAGAAGTTGACCATAATAATGTAGTTGCACTTCCACCTATTGAACCTGCTAATGTATAAGTACTACCGGCACAAATAGTGGCTGCTGAACCGGCATTTGCCGTAGCAGCATTATTAATAGTAACAGAAGCTGTTGCACTGGCTGCAGCACACCCCCCACTTGCAACAATTGTATTTGTGATGGTGTATGTTCCAGGTGCAGTAGCAGACACATCAATTTGGCCTGTATTAACGTTCACAAATGTTAATCCTCCAGGTGCAGCAGTAAATGTACCGGCAGTTGAACCACCACTAAATGTAGGGAATGGATCTGTCGCTGATGTACAATATGGCCCGGCATAACTAATTGTGGCCGTAGGAGCCAATGTTATTGTAACACTCACTGAACTTGTATTCGCACAAGGACCAGGTGTGGTATAAGTAATTGTATACGTATTTAATGCACTTGCACCTAAATTTATTGTTCCCGTTGATGCGTTAATTGATAATCCGGCAGGAACAAAAGAAAAGACTCCACCCGCAACACCTGTGATCGTAGGTGTTGGATTAACTCCCGTTTGGCAATATGTAGCCGAACCAAAAGTAAAGGCAGCATTTTGCAATGGAGTGATCGTTAATACGATCACATCGGTAACAGGACCACAAGGTCCTGCAGGGTCATTTGAGGTGATAGTCAAAGTTACTGAACCGGCAGAAATATCCGAAGCTGATGGAGTATAAACAGGAGTTAGAATGGTTGCGTTGCTGAATGTTCCACTACCACTAGTTGTCCATAGGACAGAAGTAGTTGCTCCACCTTGCGAACCAGCTAACGTAAACGTTTGATTTGCACAAATTGTTCCTGAAGCAGGACCGGCATTTACTGTAGGTGCAGGATTTATTGTTATCACAACAGTTGAAACAGCTGCAGGACAAGGACCAGCAGGGTCATTTGTTGTCATTGTTAATGTCACAGTACCCGCTGCAATATCAGCAGCTGAAGGAGTATAAGTCGGTGTTACAGACGTTGTACTTGTAAATGAACCTGTTCCACTGGTAGTCCAGGTTACAGTAGTTGCACTTCCTCCAATTGAACCTGGGATAGAATAAGTTGAACCGGCACAAATAGTAGTAGCAGGACCTGCACTGGCGGTTGCGCCGGGGCTGATCGTCAATACCATATTATCTGTGGCGGCAGGACAAGGACCTGCAGGATCGTTTGTAGTAATTGTCAACGTTACACTTCCACCGCTAATATCAGAAGCAGAAGGAGTATATGTTGCAGTGGCAGACGATGTGGAAGAAAAAGATCCACTGCCACTGGATGTCCATGTTAATGTGGTTGCACCACCACCTACTGAACCAGCTAAGGTGTATGTACTTCCTGCACAAATACTGGCATCAATATTTGCACTAGCCGTAGCGGCAGGACTAATAGTAACAATTAATGCACTAGTTACTGGAAGACATGGTCCGGCAGGATCATTTGTTGTTATTGTTAAGGTCACAGTTCCGGCAACGATATCCGCAGCCGAAGGTGTATAAGTTGTATTTACAAGAGATGCGTTTCCGAATGTACCGGTACCAGAAGTTGTCCAGGTTGAAGTGGTTGCACTTCCTCCAATTGAACCTGTTAAGGTAACAGTACTTCCTCCACAAATTGCCTGATTGGATCCCGCAGCAGCGGTTGCCACAGGATTAATAGTAAGTACTATAAAATCAGACGCAGCTGGACAAGGACCAGCTGGATCATTAGTAGTAATTGTCAGTGTTACAGTACCAGAAGCAATATCTGCAGCTGAAGGTGTGTATGTTGTAACAGGAGTTGAAGAACTTGCGAATGTCCCGCTTCCACTAGTTGTCCAGTTTGATGAGGTAGCTCCTCCACTAAAGTTGGAAGATGCTGTTATGTATGTACTTCCTGCACAAATTGTTGCAACTGGTGGTCCGGCATTCGCAGCGGCAGGCAAATTAATAGTAATTACCATCGCATCAGAAACAGCCGGACAAGGTCCTGCAGGATCGTTTGTTGTTAATGTTAATGTTACAGTACCTGCAGCTATATCAGCGGCTGAAGGAGTGTATACAGGATTTAATATTGCAGTATTACTGAATGATCCAGTACCACCTGACCAGGTAGATGTTGTGGCACCACCTCCAATAGTTCCACCTAAAGAGGCAGTGCTTCCGGAGCAAATGACTTGATCGGCACCTGCATTTACCGTAGCGGACTGATTAATTGTAAGTATCATCGTAGAACTAACAGCAGGACAGGGTCCGACAGGATCATTTGTGATATATGTAATCGTTACCGTTCCGGCAGTAATATCAGCAGCAGAAGGTGTATAAACTGAATTTGTAGCAGTTGAAGAGCTAAATGAACCACTACCACTTGTGGACCATGTTGCACTGGATGCACCACCACCAAAGCTGCCAGCCATTGTTGCGGTTGATCCTGAACAAATTGTTTGAGCTGCACCGGCACTTACAGTAGCCGGAGGATTGACTGTGACCGTGCTAGTCGCAGTTTGCGAAGCACCACAGGCCCCAGATATAGTACATGTATAGGTTGTTGTTGCCGCGGGACTGACCGTAATTGCTGAAGTTGTTGCACCCCCAGGTAGCCAGGAATAACTTGTGGCGCCAACAGCATTAGCTGTAAGGGTTGTGCTACTCCCTTGGCAAATAAGAGAAGAAGAGGCCGTTACACTGACGGTTAAAACACCTGCTGTAGCAGAAATAGAGTAATCACAAACGTCACCGGCATAACCGTCTATCATCAAATAATATGTATTCCCAATTGTAAGAGGAGTAGCTGTAATAGTACCGTTTACTTCAACACCGGGATTCCAACAATTCGAAAACGAAGTAAAAGTGGTACAGTTTGAAGTGCTATAAACTTCCATCTGAATCCCTTGAGAATTCAAGCAGTTAGCAACTGTTATAGCAAAAGTTGCTGTTGTAGCACTCGCTACGAAAGATAACCAAGAGTTGTTCTCAACAGAGCCGCAAAAACCTGCAGGTATCTGAGAGGCTGAATAGCATGAACTAGTAGAACCGCAGTATCCATCAAGGTTACAGATAGGAGTTGCTTGTAAACAATTGTCATCGGCAATCGGATTAGTGCAACCAATACCGGTAGCTCCAAAGGTAATGTTCCAGGAATTCAATGTTCCAATATCCCCGCCTGTGTCATCTCTGATACATAAATTCCAAACCCCATTTCCACTTGTTCCATCATTTACACAACCGATTGAACCTTCTGGACGGTAAGAACCGTTGAAAGGAGCCGTGCCTGTTGTAATTGAGTTTGTTACTGCGGCAGTAAAACACGTTGTATTGTAATTATCACCGGAACCACCGTTATCTGTGGACAATTCGATAGTAGTACCGCCCGGAGAAGTAAGATAAATATCCAAATCCGAATCCCACGTATGAGTAATGTGCAGACAGACACTCACCAATCCATTGGAAGGATTCATAACACCAACTAATCCTGATACAGTCACAGGAAAACAAACAAGTGTGTTGTTATCCGGAATACCACCGGTTGCTCCAACAAAGGTTTGTGCTTTTGATAGGTTATTGAACAATAGAAAACCTAAAAGAACAGTTACGAGTAGTTTAATTTTCATAATCTTGGGTAGTTTTTTCTTTGAAATGATAATCAAGGATTCTGTCTATTTTCCTTGTTTCTTTTGTTTTTTCAAGCCCTCAAAATAATCAGCCAACTGATCAATAGGCACAGTAACCTGATCTATTATTGCACTTTCAATTCCGACATGACTAAGCATTTTTTGAACGAGTTCCAGTTTCAAGGATTTAGTAACTGACAATACGCAAAATGAGGTATTATCTGAACTTAAAGGCGCCATTTCAATTTTTTTCACACCATCCTGAAAAGCGATTAAATTCTTAAGACTTTCAGCATCACCTAAATCAGGGAGATTAAGAATGAAAAATTTATATATGACCAAATTTCCTTCAACAGATTTTGCTTGTTTGGTATCAATCTTAATTTGATAAGCCGATTTTTGTTTTGTTTGTGAATAACCAGAGATTGACAGAACAAATAGAAAAGCCAATAAAACCAATGGTTTTATGACAAATGAAGGAAGATTTTTCATGTTTTTAGAAAATTTTAGCTAATATTTTCGGTAAAAGTACGCTTTTTCTAGTTAAGAGACTAAAAACAGCAGCTAAAGGTTGCATGAAAATAAAATAAATTAACGAGTAGATCGCCCTAATAAATCATAATAATGATTCGCTTTTTCTAAATCCCCATTATTTTTATAATAATTAGCTAAGAACGAATTTAAAAATTTATTATTTGGATTTATTTCAATTCCCTTAACAAGATAAGTTACTCCGCTAGCAGTATCGCCTTTCACAAAATAGGCATTACCAACATTTATGTATAAAATATCAGATCTAACACCTTTATCAATGGCATTTTTATTCAATTCTAATATTTTATCATACTCTTTATTTTCTGCATAATAATTACTCAGAGAATAATAGGTGCCATAAAATTCCGGATCAATCTCTATCGATTTCAAGAAATGTTTTTCGGCATCCTTTTTTGCATTCGTTTTTGCTTCGCAAGTGGCTAAATTAAAAAAGGCTTCTACATAATTTGTATCTAATGAAATTGCTTTTTTCAGGTAAGGGATTGCTTTTTTGGGCTGATTATAATAAGTGTAATAAATCATTCCCAAATTATTGAGAGATGAAATATAGTTTGGGATTATGCGCAATGATTCTTCATAATACTTAACAGCATTAGCAACATGCATCCTTTTTTCCTCAATTCTCATTTTGGGGTTTTCTTTTACCTTTTGAACAGAAGATGCCGCAAACAAAGAATTTGCATGGGCTGATTCCGAAGCATTTTTTACATCCGTTGCATACAAAGTGTAAGCATCTTTCCATGCAGTATGTCTGCTAAAAGTGATAAGCCCAAAAACAAGTATAATTGAACCGAACAAAATAAAAAAACTGCTTGAAATTGATTGCCATTTAGTCTCCTTCTGTTCAATCGGAATCTTAAATATTTTAATTAGCCCCCAAGCAAAAAGAATACTTAAACCGAGTGAAGGAATATATGCAAACCGCTCACCTACTATACCTACAACGGGCTTCAAAACATTTGTAAACATCGAAATGGAAATCAAAAAATAAAAAACACCATAAATGATTAGATTATTTTTTTTGAAATTTATAACAACAAAATAACCTAGTATAATCAACCCTATGATTACGAGCCATACGATAGGATTTGCCCAAGTGGCAATAGGAACCTGATTATATCCGTAATAGGACAACAATGGATGTGGAAATAAATACTTCGCCAAATAAAAATAAATGCTATAAAGACCGGTTGGCAAGCGATGCAAAATAGTCGTCTTTAAAAACAAGGGATTCTCCCATTCCAAAACCTTTCGAGATGCTTTATTGATAACACTTTTGGTGGCCAACCTAAAAACAATTAATGGGAATAGGTATGAAACAAAAACAAACCAAAGTCGCTTTAATGGGACATCCTTTAAAAACCAAAGTGTAAAAGGGATAATTGCATAAAATGTCATAGAATCTTTTTTTGACATCATTGCAAACAGTATAAAAAACGCACCGAAAAATAAATGATAATATTTTTTTGTCTCATAAAATTTGAGATAAAAATAAAGGGAAAGAAGGCATCCCATAAAACTCAATATAACATCTCTATTTTTGATACTGTAAACCACTTCAGAATGAAGAGGATGAATCAAGAAAATAGTGGTAATAATAAAAGGGAAAATAATATTGTACTGAGGAAACAATTTGATCAAAATAAAATACAACAGACAAATAGAAATTGCATAAAGCAAAATATTAAAAAAATGACTGACATGCGGATTCGCACCAAAAACCTGATATTCGACGGCATAAACAGCTTTTACTATTGGTCGGTATTCATAACTTGAATTTTGATTATCGATTACATAAGTTGTTCTAAAAATATCTGGAATTGCTTTAATTCCTTTTTGAACTTGTGCATTATTTCTAATAACAAATTCATCATCCATTGAATAATCATTCTTTATCCCTTTTCCATATAAAAGGAAACAAAGTAAAAAGAAAAATGCAATAATTTTTCGATGCGTTTTTTTATCTGATGAAGGAAGAGAAACCTCTTTTTTAAATTCAACTTTCTTTTTAATACTCATATTTATTTTGATATACCCAAATATAAGAATTAAACACAAATGCGTTTTGATTAATTGGCAGAGAAACTAACAGGAAAATTAACAAATTCAAGAATCTAATTATTTTTAAAATTTCTAGCATATATTTTTTATATTTGTTAAAACGTATAACTGTGAATGCCTCAGTAAAAGCGATTAGCTATTATCTTCCGGAAAATTATATTACCAACAAGGATCTATGTTCTATTTTTCCTGATATGGAAGAAGCTGACATTTTTAAAAAAACAGGCGTTAAGAAGAGACATATTACTACAGAAGGAGTTGTAGGATCCGATCTGGCATTTTTTGCAGCAGAAAAACTTTTTCAAGAACATACAATTGATAGAACAACAATCGATTTTTTAATTTTTTGCACAGAAGGATTAGACTACAAAGGACCAGCAACAGCCTGTACATTGCAGCATCGATTATCCTTGCCAATTCATTGCGGAGCAATTGACCTGCCGCTTGGTTGTACCGGATTCACCTATTGCCTAAGTGTTGCTAAAGCACTAATTGAAAGCAAACAAGCAAGCAATGTGCTTGTTCTAACATCTGATATTCCATCTACTGTTATTCACCCGGATGATGCTGACCTGAGAATTATTTTCGGCGACGCCGGAGCTGCAACTCTTGTTACCGCTAGTGAAGAAGGAACAACCAATGTTGGAAATTTTTCATTCGGAACAGATGGAAGTGGTGCAGAAAATTTGATTGTAAGAAGAAGCGGCACGAGGAATGCTGCAAACGCAGATTGGTTCAAAGAACATGAAGCCGTTGGTGGGATGAAATACGGTAGAATGGAAATGAATGCCTTAGAAATCTTTACTTTTGCTTTACGTGTTGTTCCTCCAATGATTGAAGATATTTTAAAAAAGAATAATTTAGAAAAGAATGATATCGATCTATTTGTTTTTCATCAAGCAAATGGATTTCTTTTAAGTGTTTTAAGAAGAAAATTAAAAATTGAGGAAGAAAAGTTTTTCACATTCATGGAAGAGGTTGGCAACACCGTTTCTGCAACCATCCCAATCGCTTTATATGAAGCGATAAAGATCGGGAAAGCTAAAAAAGGAGACAAAATTCTATTGGCTGCATTCGGAATAGGATATTCGTGGTCGGGGACAGTTGTAACATTATAAAATTTTGTTCAATCAATTCAACATCCTTGAAATAGCACATATTATTTGTATGTATTGCAAATGAATTGTTAAATTCGCTAATCAATAGTTAAAAAAACATGGACATAAAAGAATTTATTTTAAAGATAGAAGAAGAGTTTACCGACTTGAAACCAGGGGAATTAAAACCTGAAAGCAAATTCAGAGAAGTATTCGAATGGAACTCAATGAACGCATTAATTCTCATTGCCTTGGTGAGCACCGAATACGATGTAACGCTGAATGCTGAGGACCTGATAAAATCTATTCATGTAAATGATATTTATATAATAATCGAAAGCAGAATAAATAAATAATGGCTGTTTTTTCAATAGAAGGTATTCGTATTGCAGGCATTTCTGCTTGTGTTCCTAAGCATGTGTATCACAATATTGATTATAAATGGATCTCGAAAAAAGAACGGGAGCAACTTATCAAAGTTACCGGAGTTGAGCAAAGACGAATAGCAGATGATAAAACCACCACCTCAGATCTTTGTTTTGCTGCAGCAGAAAAATTAATTGCCGAAGCCGCCTGGAATAAATCTGAAATTCAAATACTGGTTTTTGTATCTCAATCAAGAGATTATCCTATACCTTCCACTTCCTGCATCCTTCAGGACCGATTTGGCTTGTCAAAAACCTGCATTACGCTCGACATAAATCTTGGGTGCTCCGGATATGTATATGGATTATCGGTAATTGCCAGCATGATGAGATGCTCAGGAATAAAAAAAGGACTTTTATTGGTTGGAGATATTTCAACAAAACATATTTCGTATAAAGACAAAAGTGCCTTCCCCTTATTTGGAGATGCAGGAACGGCAACACTTATTGAAAATACAAATAAAAAAGAAAAAATCGGATTCAATCTGCAAACTGATGGTTCAGGTTTTGATGCCATCATGATCCCGGATGGAGGTATGCGTAATCACATCAGCAAAAAATCATTTGAGTACAAAAAGATCTCTCCCGGAATTATCAGACACAATATCCATCTGATTTTAGATGGAATCAAGATTTTTAATTTTGCTCTTTCCGAAGTTATTCCAAATATAAATGTTCTGTTAACCGAGGAAAAATCACAACTTGAGAATATTGATTATTTTATTTTCCATCAGGCAAATTTATTGATCAATGAAAGTTTACGCAAAAAATTAAAACTACCAAAAGAAAAAGTTCCCAATACAATTCATAAATTTGGTAATACAAGTTGTGCTTCTATTCCTTTAACGATTGTAACTGAATTAAAAAAACAGGTTGAAAAAGAAAAATTGAATTTTTTACTAGCGGGTTATGGAATAGGATTATCGTGGGGTGCCGTGACTATAACAATGGATTCTATCATTTGTCCTGATCTTATTGAAATCTAAAAAAACAGCAATGCAAAATAATCCATTTTCACTTGAAGGCAAAACGATCTTAATTACCGGTGCATCATCAGGCATCGGGAGAGAAGTAGCAATCAGCACAAGTAAGATGGGTGCTAAAGTAATTATTACCGGGCGCAATGAGGAACGTCTGAAAAGCACTTTTAATGATTTGCTTGGAGATGGTCATATACTATTATCAGCAGACTTAACGCAAGAAGAAGATATTACCAAGTTGGTAAATTCAATAAGCCAAATTAATGGAGTAGTTCATTGTGCAGGAATTTTGCAACCATTCCCAATTAAATTCATTCAAAAGAAACAGATTGATACCATGTTCAATATCAATTACTATTCTGCTGTTCTTTTGTCATCAAAACTTTTGAAACAAAAAAAAGTCCTTGAAAAAGCTTCACTTGTTTTCGTTACTTCAATTTCCGGAACTCACCAACCTTATTTTGGTGGAGCTTTGTATGCAGGATCTAAAGCGGCTATTGAAGCATTCAGTAAAGGACTGGCTCTTGAAAATTCCGGGCAAAAAATCCGGTCCAATTGTATTTCTCCTGGAATGATACGAACTCCTATTTTCGATGAATTTATTGGTTATATAAGTGTAGACGATAATGTTAAAGCGTATGAAAAAAATTACCCGCTAGGTTTTGGAGAACCTGTTGATGTTGCCAATGCAGCCATTTATCTGCTCTCTGATGCATCCAAGTGGGTGACTGGTTCAACAATAATTATGGATGGCGGATTAATGGTGCGTTAATTTTTACATTTAAATCGATAGCGTTTTTAATTCATTTATTTTTTAATAAAAACAGTTTACAGATGCAAGAGGTTGATTATTCAGTTATTGTTCCTGTTTATAACAGTGAATTAACACTTAGAGAATTATTCGAGGACATTAATAGGGTTTTCTATCAATTGAATTTAAGGCATGAAATTATTTTTGTTGAGGATGGAAGCAGAGATAATAGTTGGAAGGTTTTAACAGAAATAAAAAATAGTGATCCGGAAAAAGTTAGAGCGATAAAATTTTCAAAAAATTTTGGACAACATAATGCTACTTTTTGCGGACTGGAACATGCAAGAGGAATTTGTATTATTACAATAGATGATGATCTGCAGGTGAAGCCTGATGAGATAAGAAAACTAATTACGGCCTATTCTGAAAAGTCTTCGGATCTTGTATATGGTTATTTTTCAAACAAAAAACATTCTCTTTTGCGAAACATTGGGAGCAAACTCCTAAAGAGTTCAGGAAAGTTTTTTAATGACTCTCCCGGTGAAGGATCTTCGTTCAGGTTGTTTTCAAAGGAGTTATCTGATAAAATTATTACACATTCTCAGAATTTTGTTTTTATTGATGAACTTCTTCTGTGGTATACCGATGATATTGCCTTTGTTAAAGTGGATCACCATCGAAGAAAGAATAATCAATCAGGTTATTCTAATATGAAACTTTTTAAACTCACTGCCAATCTTATTATTTATTATTCTGCACTACCTTTAAAAATAATGATATGGGGAGGTTTTACTTTTTCAGTAATTACGTTTTTGATCGGACTTCGATTTATTATCAGGAAAATATTTTTTCATCATCCTCCACCTGAAGGATATACATCCATTATTGTTACTGTGCTGTTTTCGACCAGTATTATTATTTTTAGTTTAGGGATCATTGGTGAATACCTGAACAGGATTTATATGGTGCAAAATAAGAAACCACCCTATTCAATAAAAAAAATACTTTAATTAATGAGGTTTGTAAAATACGGCATTACGCTACGCAGAATTGTTGAAGAGGATATTGAACTTATTCGTCAATGGCGAAATTCAAAACCTATTCAACAGCATATGCACTTTCGTGATCACATCACCAAACAGATGCAAAAAAAATGGTTTAAATCCATTGATAACATCAACAACTTTTATTACATCATTGAATACAAAGGAAATAAAGTTGGTTTGTTCAACGAAAAAAATATTGATTGGAACGAACGTACCTCTGAGACAGGACTTTTTATTGCAGATGAAAAATTTATCAATTCACCAATCCCAATACTTGCATCACTCTGTTTAAGTGAGATTGGTTTTAATATTATTCAGGGAGAAAAAACATTCATACATATTATAAAAAATAATTACAAAGCAATAGAATACAGTTTAGCTTTCGGCTATGTGCTTACTAAAAACCAGGAAAAGGAGGAGCTGCAACAGTATGTGTTAACGAAAGAGAGTTTTGAAAAAAAAGGGAACAAATTGCTAAATGCAGCTAATAAAGCGTATAAAAATAATTCAACCCTGTATTTATTTCTTGAAAAACATGATTATCAAACCGGAATTGCACAATTCCTTGAACAGCTAATTGAAAGATCACCAGCAAATATTCCTTTTGTATTAACGCCTGAAGGCAGGATGTATCATTACCCTTAACTT
>CANJPX010000066.1 GCA_947476185.1 Bacteroidota bacterium | reverse complement strand
TTGCCTTTTGAATATGATTATAGTGTAAGAATTATGTTCCCCATTTCGTCAATTATTTCTTTCTGATTACTAAACTTAGTTACCACAGAAAATCCATTATAAAAAGGTTCAATTGCCAGGTACTTTTGCTTGTATATTTCGACTCCATTTCTGTCTATATGATACCACCCTTTTTCGTCCTTAGCTGTAGCAAAATTCTTATGGAAAACTCCTAAATCTAAAAATTCAATTTCGTTTAGTTTATTGCCGAAGTTGTCAATATGAACGTAACGACCGTTTATATTCTTTACACAAGCATAGCCGTCTTTAAAATCACCACAATATTGGTATGATTCTGAATAAGGCCGAACGCCATTTATATCAATATGGAAATACCTATTGTTCTGGTCACGAACTGTACATAAGCCTTCTTGGTAATTGCCGGCCCAAGAAAAATTGATTAAATATGCCTTTTCACCTTTTTCTGTTAAATGAAACCATTTTTCACCATCAGCAACTGCGGCTCTATTACAATAGTATCCAAACGTTCTTGTATACCTTTCTTTGTAAAGTTGATTACCAGAAACACCAATATGATAGTAGCCGCTTTCATCCTTTACGGGTGCCAAACCGGGTGAATGAAACTTCAATATTTCCATAAAGGTTTTATTAAATAGCGGTTTACCACTAAATAGAAAATGAGTGTGATCTGAGGATATTTTTATGTCTTGCCAATTCATTAGTTCAATAGTTTAAGTTTTAGTTCTGAAATTTGATTTGCTGATAATCCGCAGGATAATAAATAAGGCTCAATTCCTCCTTTTTGCTTGATGATATCTAGCACAATATTTAAACGGTCAATTTTTACATCAACCTCACTTGCTAAATAGTCAGCATTAATTGTTTCTATTGGAGTTTCGGCTAAAAGATGCATTATTGAAATAAATATCCCTGTTCTATCCTTTCCTGCAAAACAATGAATTGCTACTGAACCTGATTTTTCGTTAATAATTGCTTCAATTCCCTTTTTAATTTGAGCGTTACATCCAATAGCAAAAAATCGATATGCAATTTCTTCATTTGTTCCTTGCTGATGATCTTTTTTAAACCATTCTGGTTGGTTCCATGGATCAAGTTGTGCTTTTACATAGTTGAATTTTTTTAGGGTTTCTTCAGAATAAGGCAGTTCATCTATTTCCTTAGCTGCTCGCAGATCAATTACGGTCGTAATCTTATTTTCTTTCAATAAGTCATCAAATCTGCTTTCGTTTTGAAAAAATGTCATTGTTGCAGTTCTGAATATTTTACCGCTTTTTATTTTTGGATTGTGTAAACTAATGTCCCTGAAGTTCCAAAGAAAATCTCTATCATACATCCATTCACATAACTGCTTTAACTCAATTAGTTTTTCGTTTATTACTAATGTTTCAATTGCAGAATAAAAGAAGTCAAGCAGTTTTCTTTTCTGTTGATTCGCTTCCGGCAAAAACAATGTTCCCTTTAAAGAATAAAAATTTTCTTGTTCTTCTTTGGTTAAACCATTTGCAATAAAGTTCTTAGGAAGGAAATAGAATTTGCTTTGTCCTTTTGCAATGTGGTTTAATTGAATAGTAACATGTAAAGCAATGTTATAAAAATAATAAAATTGATAGCCATCACTTCTTCGATGCATACCCGAACAACTTTCAAATTCGTAAACAAATTTGTCAATTAAGTCTATTATGAGTTTTTCTTTTGATTCAGATGTTTTGCTTCTCTTGTAATCTCTTGTAAGTTGGTTTAAGTATGTTCCAATTTCATATTGCGAAGGTCTTTTTTCATAAAGCACCGTATCACCAATATTTGAGATTTCTGATCCCAGGTAGTTCCTGTCAATTTCTGAAATGTCCTTACAAATTGCAAACTCAACTTTTGGTTGTGATTTGAAATATATTACAACTTTATTTCTCATATCTATCTGGTGAATTCTTTGAATCTCGGAATGAAATTCTTTTTCCAGTTCGTTTTTAAAAAAAATTGGTTCGAAATCCTTGTTAACCAAAATTTGTATATCAATATCTGAATTGGGTGTTCCTTCGTTTCTTCCAAAAGAACCGTAAAGTAATGCCACTTCAATGCCGTTTACTTTTGTAAATACTTTTTGTAGTCTATCAATTGTTTTTAGTTGTTTCATTGTTTAATAGGTTTGCGCATATTGCAGGTTTTACATAATGGTTTTGTTTTGTAGTTGTTTGCCAGTTCTCTGTAAGCGGAGCTTTTAAGAACTTCTGCTACGGTTGTATTCTCAATATTTCCGAAGTCACCTAGTGACTTTCTTAAATTATCTGGAGCACAACATGGAGAAATGTTTCCTGTGGCAGAAATCCAAAGTTCCTTTGTTAAAAACGGGCATTCATAGTTTAATGGAATCTCTGAATTTCCGTTTTCATTAAGAGGAGTAATGTTTTCCAAAAGCACTTTTTCTCCGTTAGACTTTCTGAATTCCCCCTGAACTATGTAAGCTTCTTTTACATACTTGTTCCAGTTTGAAACGCTTTCCTTGTTCAGTTTCATGGAAAGGTTCTTGATTTCTTCAAAATGTCCCCAAAGCTGATGACCTTTGACTCTGTCAACTCCCAATGTTGCAGCTAATTTCACAATCTCGCCTAATTCATGCATATTATTTTGCATAAAGGTTAATTGTAATGTCACTCTACAGAAATAACCTGTTTCTGAAAAGTATTGATCACGGTATTTAATAAACTCTTTTACATTCAAAACAGCTTTTTCAAAGTCAATGCCCAACATAATCTTTTCAGATGTTTCTTTTGTAGCTCCATTCCAGCTAATTTTCACATCCGTTGTATTAGGTACGATTAACTTCGCCCAATCTAAAACTGATTTTTTTGGGAATGTTCCATTTGTAGTTAAATTGATTTTTATTTTGTGCTTTTGAGCTAAATCAAATATTTTATCAAACTCTTTGTATAAAAGTGGTTCGCCCATTGTTGATGGAATGATTTCTTTTACTCCCAATTTTTCTGCTTGTGCAAAAATATCTTCAACAGTTTCAAACTTCATTCTCCTTCGTTTTACTCCCGTTTCTTTGTAAAGTGTTGGAATAAAATAACTATAAGGACTATGCTCTTCACACATTATGCACTTTAAATTACAATCTTCAGGGTTGGTATCAATGGTAATTCTCCAAAGATTTTTGGGCTTTATAAACTGCTTGTATATTTTCTCTAACTCCTGGCAGTGAGTTTTAATATTTGGAACACTCCCATCTTCAGAATATAAATAGCCTTTCTCACCCAACTGTTTCATTAATTCTTGATTTGTAATTGCAAATTTTAATTGCTCAAGCAATGAATCTGTATCGCGATGTTCAAATAACAATCCGTTCACCATGTGCATAACATATTCGCTCATCCCTCCAAAGTCAGCTGTTATAACTGGAATTTTGCATGATTGCGCCTCATGGATTACAAGAGGGGAGTTCTCTGCCCAAATTGATGGAACAACAATGCAATCAACTTTTGAAAAAACATCATCTGCTAAATTGTGATTAATATATTCACCGGCAAACTCGATTTTGTTTTTTGATTTACTTGCTAAAAATTTCAATGCATTTGTGCTTTGGCCATCTTGGCGACCAAATATTTTAAGAGTTGCCGGTTCTTCAAGTTGATTGAAAGCTTCTATTAATTGATTTATTCCTTTAGCAGGGATATGTGTCCCTATATATCCAAATGTAAAATTGGTTTTCTCTTTTGATTTTTCTTTTTTTGTTAAATACTCTGTAGGAAAACCATAATCTAAATAAATGATTTTATTTTCAGCTACATCAAACTCAGTGATAAAGCGGCTTCTTAAATATTTTGAAGGAGCTATAAATAGATCTACTTTATTGATAATTGCTTTTGTTTCAATCATTCGTTGATGTGTCCAACTGCTCCAGTTTTCTTCATCTTGCACTTCGTCTTTTTCTCTCCCACTGAAATATACTTTGTAACAGTCTCTTGCACATTTATGATCTTCTTGTTTTGAGCATAATTGGAAATTATTTTCTTTTCCAATACTCCTGGTTAAAAATTGGCCTCTTGGGCACATTAACCAAAAATCGTGTAACGTAAATACGATTGGAATATTTTGTTTATTAAGTTCATCAATCAACCCAGTCGAAAGATGATTTAGATGTCCAATGTGCGCTATGTCCGGATTAATGTCAGCAATAAGTTGGGCGAAATTTTTGTCTATTTCTTTATGTCTGTAACCATCTTTCCCCTGAGGGTTATTTACAAAGTAAAAATGAAGTTTATCATTTTCTCTTTGGTGCCTAATTTCAAAGTCAGGCGAATAGGGGTTTTCTTCACGAGTAAAAACAGAAACCTTATGATGTTTTGAGATTTCATCACAAATTGATTGGCTGTAAACTTCTGATCCAGCATTGTAGTTGGAAGGGTAACCGTGTATGATTTTTAGAATGTGCATTAGTTCAAAATTTGAATATGATAGTTTTGTTTTTTGATAATATGTGTAAGTACACTTGAAAAAAAAGCTCTTATTAGTTTGCCGTCCTTAATTGTCAAACACAAATTTGGTAGTTCCATGTTTTCTGGGAATTTAATCTTGTTGCGTTTAAGCCAATTGTATCTGGCAATAATTACTGTGCTTTTTACAATGTGTTTTTTCTTTGCAGAGGCAAGGGCAATCTTAATTGCCATTTGATCCGGAGTAATCTTTGATGATTTGCGTTCGTTGTTTGAGCGAGTTGAAAATTTTGTTGTGTCCATTTTTTGTTTTTTAGTTACTGCCATTATGTGATAATTGTGCCAAATTTAGTTATCAATAGAATCAGTGCTTTTGAGAATGTCTTATTTGTTAGTGTAAGAATAATAATTACATTTGTAAAAAAAAGTACAATGAACTTTAATGATCAACTCAAATATTATTTGTCAAATCCTGGCCGATTTTCAGTTTTAATTATTGGAGAGAGAGGTACAGGTAAAACTCAACTTGTAAAGAATCTGGCAAGTAAAACTGAAAAGGTTGTGGTTGCGAATTGCGCTTCTTTCTCCGATGATACTATGGCAGAAAGCGAACTGTTTGGATACCAAAAAGGAGCTTTTACAGGCGCTAATAATGATAAGAAAGGTTTGTTTGAAGAGGCGAATGGTGGAGTTTTGTTTCTTGATGAAGTTCATAATCTTTCAAAAAGAGTTCAAGAGAAATTAATGACTGCTTTGCAAACCGAAAGCTCCAAAGAGAATAGAGGCAAATTTTCAATAAGACGATTAGGAGATACATCAAGTTATTTTTACGCAGTAAGGCCAGTCTTTGCATCCAATTTGCAAATCGAAGAATTGAAAAAGAAATTACTTCCTGATTTGTATGATCGGATTAGCCAATTAGTATTAAAAATACCATCTATTCAGGATCGTAAGTTGAAATTGAAGGATGAGTTTTTTAAAGTGTGGGAATTAATGCAATTTGAAAAAATGAATGAGCTTCCGAAACTTCCAATCTTTTTTGTTTGGCTGAACAAGGTAAATTTAGAAGGAAATTATAGGACACTAGAAAGTATAGCAATTAATTGGCATCAAGGGCGATTGATGGGATTAGGTAATGACCAAAAGGTATTTGAATTTGTGAAAAGTCAAATGGAAAATTTTCACTCAACTTCATCGGAAACGATTAAAAATCTGAAATACAACTTTAGGAAAGGTGCAAAGAAAAAAGATATGGAGAAGGAGTATAGGGTCGCTTTGTACAATTGGGCCAAAGAAAATTATTTAGGTTTAACTGATAAGCAAATTTCAGATGCACTTGAAATAAGTCGTCTTGATATATTGCTTAAATAATCGTTGTTGAAATTGAATGCTTTGATAAATTTGTAAATTATTTACTGATTTAAAAATTTAATCAATGGAAACCCCGAGCCCAGAAAAATTTATTTTCCAACTAACTGTAAAGGAGTATAAATCTTTGCTAAAAAGCACTCTAGAAGAATTGCTTCCTAAAATGATTCGTGAAGAGTTAGAAGATTATCGCGAATCAATAATCCCAGTTTTTTATAAACCAGAAAAGGATACCATGTCAATTACTGAAGCCGCAGATTTAACCGGCCTAAAAATAAAATCAATATACTCCAAAGTAAGTCGCAGAGAGATGCCTTCAAAGACAAGAGGGCGTCCTCTAATATTTAGTCGTAAGGAATTATACAATTGGCTGAGTAAAGGCAAGCCAACTGTTGTGGAGTTAATGTACGAAGACTACAAGAATAAAAGGAAGCTGTGAAGCTATTTCTTCTTTTTATCGTTCTGTTCCTTTATCTTGTTATATAATGTTACTCCGCCATAAATAGCAAGTCCTGTAACTGCTATTAATAAAATTACTTTTCCGGTTGACATTGTTTTAGTGCCATTAGAATTTGGTAATTGCGACAAGGGTGTGCCGAATCTTTTGATAATTTCTGGATAGGTCATGTTTTTTTATTATTAATTGTTAGTATTCTTTTGCTATTAATACATTGTCTGTTTTATCCAAATACAATCTGTACTTGCCGAAGATGAAACAACAGCATTCTTGGCCTGAAGTATTGTGAAGTTTTTCTAGTTTCGAATAAGCGTCAAAGTCGAGACCATATTTTATCAAAGCTTTTAGCTCATAATGTGTTCCTAAAATTGGATTAATAGAAAGCCTATCTAAAAAATCGATAGCAATCTCCGTTGCAGTTTTTGTCACAATTGGAGCAGCAATTATAGGGTCTGCAGTTATAGTGTTGGTGATTGGTTCTATAGGATCATCCGGAATCAGCAGTACTTCTATAATTACTTTTTCCATAGAATCCATCTTTGCTTTAGCTTCTTTCGCTAAACGCTTTATTCTATTGTGGAACTCGTTGGAACAACTTTTTTTATTATCCTCACAGAAAACAGAGGATCTGTTTTTAGCCATAAATTCCCGATCGCATTCCTTGCATCTCCTGTATCTATCATGTAAAGGATCAAGATCTAAAGTTACTTCCGCCTCCTTTTTAATATCTAGTCTTTTAAGGAACAGTATTGGTTCTAAAATGCTGGCATCTGTTGTTCTATCTATTACGTAATTGTCTGTAGTTCCCATTTTTGTTTAGTATATCGTTAGTTACTTCATCAGCAATTTCTTGTTTGCTTTTACTTCTACTGGCCGCTACATAGGCTTCCAGCTCTTCTTTTTTAAACAGAAGTTTTCGTTTGCCACTGCGGTAGTGCGGAAAATCGGATTTCTCTACCTTGGAATAAAGCGAACTCAACTCGATCTTCAAGAAATGGGCAGCTTGTTTTGCCGACAGAAAGTCTTCGTTATTTATGGATGGTTCAGGAGGTGGTAGGATTTTTTTAAATTGTTCAACTGCTGCGTCTACAGCAGATTTGACCGTCAAATTAATGAGGTGCTGGATTTCGGGTGAGATTGTTGCCATTTTATTAGTTTTTAGTTTAATAAATAATGGCAAGTTTAAGCACTAAGATTCTGCCCCTTTACTGCCTTTTCGAAAAAGGGCAGAGAAAGGGCAGACTTTATTTTTTTAATTCTTTTGGAGTCTTTCTTTTGTTTGGGCTAAGGTATTGGGCAACATCCTCTAATATTCGTTTGCCCTTAGCTGGTTCGTTTTCGGTTCTCCGTAATACATCTAAAATAGTGGGAAATTTCAATGCTGTGATTTTATTATTTTCATCTAAAACCACAAAAGAGTCTTTAATCCAAGTTGCCAATTTTCTATTTCCTGCGACAAAAATTAATTTATTGTAGCGTAAGCGCTTGAAGAATTCAGATAATTGATTTCTATTTCCTAAAAAACAAAGTGGCGAGGAAAAGTCATTATTAATAATTAGATCGAAAAGTTTATTATGATCTTTTTTTTGAATTTGCATCTTAAACTTCTCTACAAAAACTAAAGCAAATGTTGTATCCATGCCTATTATGCGAATTTTATCAACAGGTCTATTTTCTTCAGATTTAATTGTAAGAATATTAGTTTCAAGTAAACTAATCGATTCTTTTTTGGCTATTGGCTCTGGAGTAATTATAGTTTCGTCTACATCATCTAAATCTTCAACATCGAAAACGTAATCAAATTTCCCCCCTTCGAAATAAGCTTTGTTTATTAAAGTTGTTTTGTTTCTTTCGACCCAATCAATAATGTTTTCGAAAATAATTATTTCATTGAAAAAATTTCTTGCTTTTACGAATCTGTAAATACTAAATTCAACTAAACCTATGAAATTATTTTTGGACGCATAATGGTTTCCTTGAAACAAAGCTGCTTGATGGGTTAAAAATGGTCCAATTTTGTATGAATCCATTGTAAGGATTTTCCATCCCAAAAAAGTATTATAAATATTGTAAGAAGATGGTAAAATATAATTTCTATATTTTATGTTATCTGATAAATCAATACCGTTCTCGGTCATATGATAAATAAAATATTCTTCCTCCTCATCAATGAGTTTCAAATCTTTCAAATGCGGTGGAAGCGAATCTATTTTGGATAAATATTTTGCTCTTAAGTTGTCCAAAATTTCAAATACGTCTATATCGTATTCATGTCTTTCGGTGGATGGGAAATTATATTTAGTTTTTGTCATAGCTCTATATCTATTAGGTTAGCAGCGCTTACTTTTGTTTCAGTTAAAATCTTAGCATATACCATAGTTGCTCTAATGTTTTTATGGCCAAGCAGTTTTGAAACAGTAAATATATCAGCCCCTTTATTCAAAATCAGCGTAGCATAAGTATGTCTGAAATTATGCAGGGTGATTTTTTTCTCAATCCCAGCTTTTAATACCCACCTTTTCAATCTATCATTATTGCTATCATTATATTTTAATCCATAAAAAATCTTTTCATTCCGATCTAATGGCGTTCCAAGAATTTGAACAGCTTTGTCATTTATAGGATGCATAATCACATCTTGTGTTTTCACTTGTGAGATGTGCAAGAAATAGCCTTTGTCTTCAGTATGTTGAATATCTTTCCATTTCAATGCTGAAAGATCCGACCAGCGCAATCCAGTTAAAGCCGAAAACAAACATGCCGTTTTTATCAGAGGCAGATCGCAATCAGTTTGCACTAATTTCTGCAATTCTTCCTGGGTAAGAAATTCACGTTTGCTTTCTTTTTGAGCAATACCTTTTATGTGTTTGAGGGGGTTGTCATTAATAAACCGGTTATCAAATGCATCATTCACTGCAGAACGAAATTTATTAAAATAGCTCATCGCTGAATTTTGTGATAATTTCAGTCCTCTTATAGTGTTTAATCTATCAGCACTTAATAAGTAATTTTTAAAACGATTACAAAATCCTTCATTTAAATCACCCATATAGCATTTGCCTTTTGTAAAGTCTTGTAAGTAATGTAAAGCTCCTAAATGATTATCATAATTCCCTTTTCCTTGCTTTCTATTTTCGATAAAGTCGCCAAAATATTTTAGGAAATCCATTTTCCTATTTGATGAATCAAAGATGCCGTCTTCTTCATTCAAGATACCTTTTTCACGTTTGAGTCGATACAGATTCGCATAATTTAAATTCTCCTTATTGA
Organism: Bacteroidota bacterium; assembly: GCA_947476185.1. GTDB lineage: Bacteria > Bacteroidota > Bacteroidia > 2-12-FULL-35-15 > 2-12-FULL-35-15 > 2-12-FULL-35-15. The sequence goes on along the minus strand of CANJPX010000066.1, from coordinate 10,610 downwards.
TTTGTTTTTCCTCATTACTTTTTGGCTTTTTGTAAATTGTTCTATTAAGGAACTCTCTGCGAGTTAATGTCCCGTCCTTTTTCCGAATAGGAGGGAAGTAATCTAAATATAGGCTCATTAAGCCATTCTTTAGTTCTTTTTGACGTAGGTGTACTGCCATTTTTTTTATTTTAAAAGTTTGATAATCGATTTTTTTTGAATAATAACTCTGCCTTGGAGAGCTGTAGAGATAATTAATTTGTTTTTGATATATCTGTGTAAACTCATTCTGCTTATTCCAAGAAGCAAGCAGGTTTCTTTTATGCTTAAAAACTCTTTCGCTTGTATTTCTTTATAATCAATACCTACAGATTTTTCGTATTCTTCTGTTTGAGAAGAAATTATTTTTTTATTTCGATTGTTTTCCTTCCATGCTTTTCTGGAACAATTGTGCGAACAGAATTTTGTAACAGTCGTTTTTGCAATAAACGGTGTTTTACAAAAGGTACAAATTTTTGGTATTAATATTCTACTCGACATTTGTATCAGGATGTAACATAGTGTAACATGTTGTATCAATTTGTAAACCTCTTAATTTTCGAGGTACAAAAAATTGTACCTCGAAAGTTGGAGGTACAACAAAGGTACAATCATTTGTAGTTTGTTTAGAATAGATTGGAGTAAAAAGAAATGAACAATATCTTCGAATGTGTTGATATCATTAAGTTGTGTGGGGTAGAGTCGGATTAAGTCGGATTAAGAAATAGGGGGCCTATTTGCCGATACAAAATCTACTAAAAATATTACTCAGCAAATCATCACTCGATATTTCGCCGGTGATCGTTCCTAAATAGTGCAAGGCTTGTCGGATGTCCATCGCTAAAAAATCTCCGGTAACATTATTATTTAAACCTTCTAAAACTTTTATCAAAGCAGAATTTGTATGTCGCAAAGCCTCTGCATGGCGGGCATTTGTAACGATGGTCTCAGTGATATTTACGGTTCTGTTATCAAACAATTCAACAAGATGTTTTTTTAATTCATCAATACCGATATGTTCCTTTGCAGAAATATAATGCATGTCTTTAAATTCGGCAAACTCACGGTAGGTATATTCCATATCCTCTTTGTCAATTTTATTGGCTACCAGCACCAGTTGCGAATTATTTAAATGAGGCGTTAATTCTGAAACAATTTGTTTCAATTCATTCAACGATATTTCATGTACATCAAATAAATAAATAGCAATGGATGAAAGTTTTATCTGCTCGAATGTTTTTTCTACTCCAATGCTTTCAATTATATCATTGGTTTCACGAATTCCTGCTGTATCAATAACGCGGAACATTACTCCGTCAATATTTATTTCATCTTCGATCACATCGCGTGTAGTTCCAGGGATATCAGATACAATCGCTCGGTCTTCTTCTAGCAATACATTCAATAAGGTAGATTTTCCTGCATTTGGTTTTCCGACTATGGCAACTGGAATCCCATTCTTTATAACATTTCCTACTTCAAAGGAATCGATCAAGCGCTGAACAATTCTTTGTATTGAACTAACCAGGTTTTTCAGATCTGTTCTGTCTGCGAATTCTACATCTTCCTCCGAAAAATCCAATTCCAATTCTATCAAGGAGGCAAAATCGATAAGATTTTGTCGGAGTAATTTTATTTTATTTGAAAAGCCTCCTCGCATTTGCTGAATCGCAATTTGATGTGATGAAGCGGAGTTGGACGAAATAAGATCCGCAACAGCTTCTGCCTGTGAAAGATCAAGCTTGCCATTCAAGAATGCACGCAAGGTGAATTCTCCTTGGTTCGCCATTCTGGCGCCTTGCTTTATCAAAAGTTGGATGATTTGTTGCTGAATGAATGGTGAGCCATGACAAGATAGCTCAACAGTATTTTCACTCGTATAGGAATGGGGTGCTTTGAATAAGCTCACCAAAACCTCATCAATAATAATATCATCCTCATGGATCACACCAAAATGTAACGTATGGGTATCAGAAAGGTTAAGATCTTTCTTTTTTAATGTTTTTGTCCCGAAAACCTTATTGCAAATAGCAATGGCATCTTTCCCTGAAAGTCGGATAACGCCAATAGCACCAATTCCTTGAGGAGTGGCAAGCGCGACAATCGTGTCGGTATGTGTAGTTTGAATGCTCAATGTTTAAACTTTAAGATTTAAAGATACGAATTTATTACGTTTTGCGCATAAACATAGAAAATTCAAGCGTGAACAGACGAGTCACTTTTGTTGAGACTTTTCAACTTTGCCCCATCCTTTATTAACTTTCTGACTTTAAACTTTCAAACTTTAAACTTATTATATACTTTAGCACTCGCAAAATTGAATTAAAGGGTTTTAACTTTCAAATTTTGATTAAGAGCAACCTTAAACTTTCCAAATTAAACTAAAAATATGAGCGTACTAGTTAATAAACAATCAAGAGTGATTGTACAAGGGTTCACAGGAACTGAAGGATCTTTCCATGCCGGACAAATGATAGAATATGGCACCAACGTCGTTGGCGGAGTTACTCCCGGCAAAGGCGGATCAACGCATTTGGAGAAACCTGTTTTTAACACTGTAAAAGAAGCTGTTGATAAAGCCGGAGCTGATGTATCTATCATATTTGTGCCGCCGGCTTTCGCTGCTGATGCAATAATGGAAGCTGCAGAAGGTGGTATTAAAGTTATCATTTGTATTACTGAAGGAATTCCAGTAAAGGATATGATTGCAGTGAAAGAATATTTGAAAGATAAAAATTGCAGATTGATTGGACCAAATTGTCCTGGAGTTATTTCTGCTGAGGAAGCGAAAGTAGGTATCATGCCTGGTTTTGTTTTCAAAAAAGGAACTGTGGGCATTGTTTCTAAATCAGGAACATTAACGTACGAAGCTTCCGACCAAACTGTGAAAGCGGGACTTGGAGTTACCACAGCTATTGGTATTGGAGGAGATCCTATCATCGGTACAACAACAAAAGAAGCTGTTGAATTATTGATGAATGATACTGATACTCATGGTATCATTATGATCGGAGAGATCGGTGGAAATCTGGAAGCAGATGCTGCCCGTTGGATAAAAGCGGATGGTAACCGTAAACCTGTGGTTGGCTTTATTGCCGGAGAAACTGCGCCAAAAGGAAGAACAATGGGACATGCAGGTGCGATTGTTGGTGGTGTTGATGACACCGCTGAAGCGAAAAAGAAAATCATGCGATCATGTGGAATTATTGTTGTTGATTCCCCTGCTGATATCGGGAAAGCAATGGCGAAGGCTTTGGCCGATGATGTTAGAAAAGGTAGTCCACATCACCACGCAAATCGTGTAGACTAATAATAATATATTATTTAAAAGTTTAATTTTATTTTAACTAGAATTTATTTCAATAAAAAAACCGCTAGAGATTTATTTCCAGCGGTTTTTTTGTTGGCTGATCAAAACGTATAAAAATTAATACGCGTTTTCAACTGAATTTATTTGTCCTTCTTTTTATCTCCGATTGTATAAACCACTCCAAGCAATAAACCACCGGAAGCAGCTGAAGTTGATTGAGCTTTATCATATACAAGCGTATTTACAAATTCTCTTCCTAAGGCATCAACGCCTTTTAAGTCGGTTAAGCTATACTGTAATCGTAAACCGGCTAAAATCGAGAAGTTTGTTTTTCCTAAAGGAACTTTAAATCCTAATCCAAGCACAGCAGATATATATGACTTTGCATAGCTGGTTGTCATAATGCTATCCGATTGAAAACCATCAGTAGTAAAATGATATTTTGCTTCAGAAATAATATTGTACTGTGGTCCAATTTCAAAATAACCCCCAACCTCACTTTTCATTTTAAAGAAAACGGGTATCTGTGTTACTTTCAGATTTACATTTGAACTGTATTCTTTTGTTCCTGTAACAGTACCAACAGAATCAACAAGATCAAGCGATCCGGCATAAGCCCCACGATGATTTCCCACTAAACCTTCAACACCAAAACCTATATTGCCAAAATACATAGAAACACCAACGCCATAATTGAAGCCCCATCCTGCTGCATAATCCTGAATATTTCCGGCATTTGAAATGTTGTTGTTAAATAAGAAATTTGAATTGGCTGAACCCTTTCCGTGAATTTCCAAGGTATTGGTCTTTCCGCCATCTCCGGCATTCCAAGCAAATGAAATACTGGCAAAAAAAATTGTTACGCCTAATAAAATAGTTTTTTTCATAGTATAGTTTTTTGAGAGATTTATAAATCAAATATAATCAATATTTATAATTTTTCGAATCATTTTTTCTTTCCAAAACTGAGGTTTTTCATTTATCTTTGAAACTTAGCTTATAGTTAAATTGTGCTTGTCAGGAAATCTTTATTTTAAAATAGTATCATTATGAAATTACTCGAAGGAAAAACAGCTTTAATTACCGGTGCTTCTCGTGGTATCGGTCATGGTATCGCCTTGAAATTTGCAGAACATGGTGCAAACATCGCTTTTACTTATTTATCATCAGTTGAAAAAGGAGAAGCATTGGTAAAAGAATTAGAGGCATTTGGAATAAAAGCGAAAGGTTATCGTTCGGATGCCGCAAATTTTAAAGCAGCCGAAGAACTCGTAAATAGTGTTGTTGCCGATTTCGGTACAGTGGATGTTTTAGTTAATAATGCAGGGATAACCCGTGACACTTTGTTGATGCGGATGAGCGAGGAACAATGGGATGAAGTGATGAACGCAAATTTGAAATCGGTATTCAATCTCACGAAAGCTGTTCAAAAGCCGATGTTGAAACAACGTAAAGGTTCTATCATTAACATGAGCTCAATTATCGGTGTGAAAGGCAATGCCGGACAATCGAACTACGCTGCTTCAAAAGCTGGTATTATTGGATTCACAAAATCTATCGCACAGGAACTTGGTTCACGTAATATACGTTGCAATGCACTTGCTCCCGGATTTATTGAAACTGAAATGACTGATGCACTAGATCCTAAAATTGTGGAAGGGTGGAGAAGTAGCATCCCTTTGAAACGTGGTGGAACTGTTGAAGATGTTGCGAATGCAACTGTTTTTTTAGCGTCAGATATGAGTGCGTATGTCTCCGGACAGGTTATCAATGTTTGCGGTGGATTGCTCACTTAAGTTGCAAGTGTCATTACAGAAGAATAAAACTTTGCGTCTTTTCGCCTGTGCGGCAAAATTACTATGAACATAGTTTTCGAATATCCTTCCTGGTTTATAATTTTCTGTTTGCTTGCAGGCCTGGCTTATGCGTTTGTGCTTTATAGAAAAGATAAAAAACTTTCTGAAATACCTTCTTTGGTCATTAATATAATGGCCGCCTTCCGTTTTTTTGTCATCACCATTCTTTGTTTTCTTTTGTTATCGCCTCTTTTAAAAACAGTTAACAGGAGTGTAGAAAAGCCTGTTATTATTATAGCTCAGGATAATTCAGAGTCCTTGCTTGCCACAAAGGATTCGTCCTTCTATAAAAAAGAATACAAACAGAATTTGCAAAAATTAATGGATGTGTTGAGCGAAAAATATGAAGTGCGTTCCTATACTTTTGCCGATAAAATCAAAGAACTCAATAGTGTCGATTCATTAAAATTTGATGAAAAGCAAACCGATATGTCATCCTTATTTGATGAAATAGAAACACGGTATAGCAATAGAAACGTTGGTGCAATTATTGTCGCCAGTGATGGATTATACAACAAAGGTTCCAATCCAGTTTTCACTTCTGATAAAATAAAAATCCCCGTTTATACTATTGCCCTTGGCGATACTACAATAAAGAAAGATGTTATTCTTTCTAAAGTTGATCATAATCGTTTGGCATATCTTGGCAACGAATTTCCAATGGAAATAGTTGTGAGCGCTAAACAATTAAAAGGAAAAACAACAACGCTAACCGTATCAAAGAATGGGAATACTCTTTTTTCTCAGACAATAAATTTTAATTCGGATGCTTTTATACTTACTATTCCTGTTTTGCTTCAAGCAAAGGAAGTTGGTTTGCAACGATATAACATTAAGCTTTCTTCCGTTCCTGAGGAGATGGGTGTACTAAATAATTCACACGATGTATTTATTGATGTTCTGGACGCACGTCAAAAAATCCTGATCCTGTCAGATGCTCCTCATCCTGACATTTCAGCATTAAAGCAATCCATTGAGGCGAATCAGAATTATGAAGTGGAGAGTTATACAATTGATGATTTTGATAAACCGCTTAAAAAATATAATTTGGTAATTCTTCATTCTATACCGGGTTTGAGAAATGCGGCTTCTAGGATCTTGACGGAGATAAAAACTTCTAATATTCCTGTCTGGTCATTCTCCGGGGCTACAAGTATTATCCGCTCCGATCTTTCCCTATTATCAAAAGCGAACAAAACAAATGAAGTGGAACCGGTTATGGAAACCAATTTTCCTTTGTTTACTATAAGTGATGAATTAAGAAAAGCATTCAAAGATTTCCCCGCTGTTCTATGTCCCTTTGGTGCCGATCAAGTTGATAATAACAGCAATGTTATTTTATATCAACGTATTGGTATCGTTGATACAAAATCCCAATTGATGGTTTTTAACACTATTGGAGAAAACAAAGTTGCCCTGTTTACCGGTGAAGGAATTTGGCGTTGGCGTTTGCAGGATTTTTCTGCTCACGGAAATCATTTGGCATTCGATGAGTTTGTTTCCAAAACTGTCCAATATCTTTCATTGAAAGTGGATAAAAGTTTTTTTAAGGTGCTAGGAAAAAATAATTATTTTGAAAATGAGGCCGTTGAATTTGAAGCAGAAGTTTATAATGAAAGTTATGAATTGATAAATGATCCCGAAGTGAATATTGCTTTTACAAATGCTAACAATAAAAAATTTAATTATACATTCAGTAAAACATCGAATGCATACCGTTTAAATGCTGGGATGATGCCTGTTGGGGAATATAAGTACGAAGCCCGGGTTAAAGTAGGAGAGAAGCTGTATACGCAGCAAGGCGAATATAGTGTTACAGCATTACAGGTAGAAATGACAAATACTGTAGCCGATCATCAGTTGTTATATAGTCTTGCAAAAAAACACGATGGCGCACTTCTTTATCCTTCTCAGATGGAGAAATTAGCAGAAATGTTAAATAATCGTGAGGATATCAAATCCGTTTCCTTTACAGAAAAAAAATTAACGGATGTTATCAACCTCAAATGGATCTTCTTTTTAATTTTGGTGCTCTTGAGTTTCGAATGGTTCATGCGAAAACGTAATGGTTCGTATTAATTGAGTCTTATATAATTAAAAGAATTTGATTTTTTTTCTTGAAATTTTATTATGGTTTACGGTATATTTCCGATTCAAAATACTATTCCCAATAGTCTCAAAGACCATATTTAACAATTAGAATAGACTTTTTGCTATTGATTTCTGATTTTAGTCTTAATTCTGGCGCTATTCGTCTAAATTATATCAAAAGAATATTTGTTTAGATAAATTAATTACCTAATTTTATGAAATACATAAAACAATAATTATGGTTAAAACAGATACTACCACTCAAATTAAAGTTCAGAAATCTAACAGCCTTCGTATCAAAGAACTTGATTATAATAATATCACATTTGGTAAATTATTTTCTGACCACATGTTTTTTACTGATTTTATTAATAATGAATGGAAAGATGCCCAAATTATTCCATATGGCACCGTGCCTATGAGCCCTGCTACTTCTGCATTGCATTATGGTCAGGCCATTTTTGAAGGTATGAAAGCCTATAAGAATGATAAAGGTGAAGTGTTTTTATTCCGCCCTTTAGATAATCACAGACGTATTAATATTTCTGCTGAGCGTATGGCTATGGCAACTATTCCTCAGGAAATTTTTATGGCCGGTTTAACTCAATTAATTGATCTGGATAGAGATTGGGTTCCTGATGCAGATGGAGCTTCCCTTTATATTCGCCCGTTTATTGTTGCTACAGATGAATTTATTGGAGTCCGCCCTTCAGATAATTACCGTTTTTATATTATCACTTCTCCTGCCGGAAAATATTATAACGAACCGGTAAAAGTTTTGGTAGAAACAAATTATATACGTGCTGTTGAAGGTGGTGTTGGATTTGTGAAAGCTTCCGGTAACTACGGTCGTTCTTTGTTTCCAGCTAAATTAGCGCAACAGAGAGGATACCATCAGATCGTTTGGACAGATGCCCGTAACCATCGTTATTTAGAGGAATCAGGTACAATGAATTTATTTGTTGTTATTGATGATGTATTGATCACTCCTCCATTAGGCGATACAATTTTAGCCGGTATCACACGCGATAGCGTATTAACACTTGCACGTGATTGGAAAGTGAAAGTTCAGGAACGTAAGATCAGTATTGACGAAGTATTGGATGCACATAAAAATGGTACTCTGGAAGATGCCTTCGGTACCGGCACAGCTGCAACAATTGCTCAGATCGCTCAAATCGGATTTGAAGGAAAAGATTATGTTCTTCCTCCGGTTGAAGGTCGTATTTTCTCAAACCGTGTTGCGAAAGAACTCGATAATATCCGCAAAGGTAAAGTTGCTGATATCCATAACTGGATGTATAAAGTTGGCAAATAATTTTTTCTGATAATTTTTGAACTCCGGATGATCATCCGGAGTTTTTTTGTTTTAATAAGTATTCTGTCAAAAATAGGAATAGCTTATCACTTCTTTATTAACTTATATACTTTACTCAGAAAATTATTTTTTCCCATGATACCTTTCCAGCCTTCTCTTACTAAAATAAAACCTGAAATACTTATCAATACAAATGGGAAAGGCCAGTAATTCCTAATCGTACCGGTAATCATTACAATAATAATGATGAATCCAATTAGTATTCCGCTGACAAAAAAAAGATTGTACAACCAAGGGGATTGCCTGTAATAATCCTCATCAGTTTTCTCTTTGTAGACATAATTATTTAAACTACTCCAGTCACTTTGAAAATTGGGATGCAGCGCATTTGAATAACTGTCATTCTTTATTGAGGAGCCGTAATATTGTTTTTTTCTTTCCGCATGTGTTTTCTCTGTATCAATTTGGTCTAGTTTGATATCATATAAATAACGCGTTTTTTCATCTGTTAATATTTCGTATGCTTCACTCACAATTGCGAAAACTTCATTCGCCTTTGGAGAGTTATTTACATCCGGATGTACCAACTTTGCTTTTAGTCGATATGCTTTTTTTATATCGTCCAAGCCGGCTGTTCTGGGTATCTCTAATATTTTATAGAAGTCGTAAAGCATATGCATGGATTCCTTATAGCTCCGTAAGTCTTGATAAATGCATTGCTAACAGGAGCGGTGTCAACGTCTTTTTTTTCAAAAAAAATGCATATGCTAATTTATGGAAAAATATTGGTGAATGCGTCTGTCTTTTAAAAAGGAGGTAAATATGCGTTATGTTATATTCTTTTCAATTGTATTAATTATCGGTACCGATAAAATAAATGCACAGAAGGTTCACGATTTAAACGTAGTCACGATCTCTGCCGAACGTGCAGTAGATACTGTTTTCGGAACATGGAAGTACAGTGTCGCAGATTTTGAATTCATTGGAGAGAAGATCCTTATTCTTACTTTTCAGAAAAGTCTGGAAAAAGCTACTATACGGCTAGTGGATGGCTCTCAAAAGGTTCTTTCCTCTTTTGATCTGCCAGATGAGGCTCAGAAATTCTATAAAGATTATTTAGGATTTGTGAATGTGATCTGTGCGGATCATATCTATCGTGTAACTGTTGAAGATGATGTGTTGCACCTGGCTTCCTTGCCAGTGAATGACTATCGGAAATTTATTATGCCATGTGTGGATAGCACCGAAAATTCGATCTACTTTTCCAACTACCAACGCGATTATCCTGAATTTACCTATTATGCTTATAATTCATCTGAAAAAATGATCACTCCTTTAAGGACAATCGGTGATCCTGAGGAACTCCATGGTTATAATATGGAATACTATTTTCTAAAACCAAAAGATAGAGTATATGCCCGTAAGCTTGCAGATTATTACGGAGTGGATAAACACCGCGTTGCTGCAACCATGAGTGGATTGACAAGCAGCATGTATTATACTCCTTTATATTCTCCTTTGTTTGTAATGAAGGATACCATTTGCGTGTTTGATCATTCAAGCAATGCCATATTTAAATATGATAAAAATTTGAGGCAGCTGGATTCAATTCCTATTGATTATAACCATCCGATAAGCTGGAGAGATTGGAAAAATGAGGTGATCATCGATAAAGAAACTGTGAAAGCATATGCTTTATATCAAAAAAATGGATTTTATTATCTGAAGCATATTGATATGATTACAGGTAAGATTATTGGTTCATTTAAGCTCAGTAATCAATATGTTGAAAAGATCAAGATCAAAGGAGATTATGTTTATTATATATATCGTCCCTTTGAATCCTTACAGGAGAAATTTGTGTACAAAGAGTTAATAAAAAAATGATGGTTTTTTGGTTTGATTTTTGTAAATTTATAATTGTAATTTATAAAGAACAAAAAATGAAAACAAAGATTAAGGTTTTAATACTTGGAATGGCAGTGATATTTGTAGCTGCAGCTTTTAAATTGATTGA
>CANJPX010000065.1 GCA_947476185.1 Bacteroidota bacterium | reverse complement strand
GAATCCGGCAAATACACAGTGAATACTACAACGCAAATTGAACGCTATAAAAGTTCCGATAAGGATTCGGAACATATTTTCTGGAAAGATGGTGGCGTACATCAAAACATCACTTTTCCTCCGCATCCCGATCCTATCAGCGGAATGCATTGTTGGCATCAGAAAGTGAAAATTGAAAAAGCAGGAATGAATGATTCCTATGGTGATATTTATGTTGACACTAATAAGTCTTATAACATCTATAAAGAGTGGTTATCATTGACAAGACCAGCACCCGGCCCTGATAACCTAAGGAGACCGTTATGGTTGAATAGGCCATTAAAACCAATTACAGAAGCATATTACAAGAACAACTCCATTTAAGCTTAATTATTTGGATACTAAAAAAGTGTTGGTACTAATGCGAACTTCATTTATCCAAAAATATTTGAGCAGAATAAGGAATTCAATAAATTTTAGAAAGGAATAATGAAAGTACAGAAAATTGGAATAATTGGAGGAGGGTTTGCGGGCACAATGACCGCAGTTCAACTAATACACCAATCAAGAATCCCTTGTGAAATAATTATTATCAATGAAAAAGAAACATTCAATAAGGGCATAGCCTACAACACATACTCTCAAAGGCATATACTAAATGTTGTTACCGCTAAAATGAGTGCTTATCCTGACAAGCCTGATCATTTTTTAGAATGGGTAATGGGTAAAAAAGAATTTAGAAAACATGACAAAACATTAATTGCCAATTCGTTTTTACCAAGAAAGTTATACGGTGAATATTTAAGTACCATTTGGAATGATTCTGTTTCTATTGCGGAATCAAAAAGTATAAGTATTAAAGTCATTGATGGTTTTGTTACAGACCTTGACTTGTCAGAAAATGGTATTAATTTGTGGCTTAGAAATGATACTAAAATTGAAATAGACAAATGCATAATTGCTACAGGCAATCATATTCCAAGGAATCCAAAAATCAAAAACAGTGAATTTTATGCTAATAAAAATTACTTTCAAAACCCATGGGACATTGAATCAGTAAAAGACATGAAGGGCAATTTGCCGATTTTAATCGTTGGGAATGGATTAACCATGGTCGACACAGTTTTAGGCCTTTTAGAACAGGGTTTTAAAGGAGGTATTTTTTCTATCTCGCCAAACGGTTTTAACATTCTTCCGCACAGGCATAATGGGTTAAAATATTCAAAATTAACGGATGAACTTACGGAGAATTTATCATTATATGATTTAGTGAAATTAGTCAACAAACACAGAAAGATTTTGAGAAAGCTAGGCATTTCTGCCGAACCAATAATTGACTCATTGCGACCGCACACACAAAGAATTTGGAAAAATTTATCAGAAAACGAAAAAAACATATTTATGTCAAGATTGCGGCATTTATGGGGCGTTGCTCGACACAGAATTCCTTTACATACCCATGACAAATTGCAGCAATTAAGAATAGAAGGAAAACTTCACATAAAATCAGGAAGAATTATTGACTTTAAAGATTCAGATGAATATATAATGGTTGAATATCATGATAAAAAGGAAGGTCGTGTAAACCAAATTAATGTTTCTCGAATTATTAATTGTACCGGGCCTGAAACAGATTTAATGAGTTTGGAAAAAAAGTTTTTGAAAAATTGCATTGTTAAAGGAATAATAAAACAAGACAATCTGAATCTTGGAATAATAACAAATACAGAAACATTCGAAGTGATTAACAGAACTGGAAAGTCTCAAACTAATCTTTTTACTCTTGGTTCCAACTTAAAAGGCGAACTATGGGAAAGCACAGCAGTTAATGAATTAAGAGATCAAGCTGAAAAACTTGCAGAAAAAATATTAGCTCATTAATTATGGGGAAGTGTAACTTCGGCTGAAGTATATTAATCTTAGTATATTTGCATTATATGATGTCAATGAAATGTAAATATGCAATTAAAGCGCTTGTTAGACTAGGCTTAGACTTTGAAAAGGGCTACTTACAGATTAAATATATTGCTGAGAAAGAAAATATTCCAAGAAAATTTCTAGAACAAATATTATTGGAGCTTAAACATGCTCGAATGGTCGGTAGTAAACAAGGAGTAGGTGGCGGTTATTATTTATTAAAAAAAACAAAAGATATTTCAGTGGCAGATGTGTATCGCCTTTTTGATGGAGCCATTGCACTTGTTCCTTGTGTATCTCTAACCTTTTATCAGAAATGTGACGATTGCAAAAATGAGCAAGAGTGCCTTTTACATGATGAATTTGTAAAGATTAGAGAAGGCGCAAGAAAAGTTATGAGTAAAACAACTATTCTGTCGTTTCTGCAACATGCTAAAAATCAAGCAAAAATGAAAAAATAATTTTTTTTCTTCTAAACTATACTAAATCGATAGATTATGTATATATTTGTCGCGAATTTATAATTTTACGATGACTAATTATTCTACAATATACTTTTTATCCTCAATGTGTATGTGCCTTCGGGCACTATAATCTCCTTTTGTGCCACGCGCACAATTTTTCAATAACGAAAAACCTTTAAATAAATTTTTAAAATACTCAAAGTGAAAAATATATTTTTCACTTCAAAACTATAAGAAACAATAATAAAAAATACTATGAGCACTAAAAATGAACAATCATTAAGATATGAAACCCTGCAAATTCATGCAGGTCAGGAAGCAGACCCACATACAGGGTCCAGAGCTGTACCTATTTATCAAACAACCTCCTATGTTTTCAAAAGCAGTGAACACGCTGCTAAACTATTCGGACTAAAAGAATTTGGCAATATTTATACGCGTATTCAAAATCCAACAACTGATGTTTTTGAAAAACGCATTGCTGCTTTAGAAGGCGGAGTAGGCGCATTGGCTGTAGCTTCCGGTCAAGCTGCACAGTTTATCGCATTAAACAACATATTAACTGTTGGTGATAATTTTGTAAGCACCTCCTTTGTTTATGGAGGAACCTATAATCAATTTAAAGTAGGATTCAAACGCCTTGGTATAGAAGCCCGATTTATACAAGGGGATTCTGCCGAAGAGTTTGAAAAGAAAATTGATTCAAAAACAAAAGCAATCTATTTAGAGACTATTGGTAATCCGGGTTTTAATATCCCTGATTTCGATAAGATAGCAGCAGTCGCCAAAAAACATGATATCCCATTGATCGTTGATAATACTTTTGGAGCTGCGGGATATTTATTCAAACCCTTAGAGCACGGAGCAAATATCGTTATTGAATCAGCAACCAAATGGATTGGCGGGCATGGAACAGCGGTAGGAGGTGTAATTGTCGATGGGGGAACTTATAATTGGGGTAATGGTAAATTCCCTTTCTTTACTGATCCGGCAGATAGTTATCATGGATTAGTATTTGCTGACGTTTTTGGAGTTAATAATCCATTAGGCCTGCCCAATATTGCATACATCATTAGAGCAAGAGTGGAAGGCTTAAGAAGTTGGGGGCCTGCCTTGTCACCTCAAAATGCTTTTCTGTTTTTACAAGGATTAGAAACTCTTTCATTGCGAGTTAAACGTCATGTAGACAATGCATTGGCATTAGCTTATTGGCTGGAAAAACAACCCGAAGTAGAATCTGTTAATTATCCGGGATTAGAAAGTTCAAAATATCACAAACTGGCAAAACAATATCTTACAAATGGTTTCGGGGGAGTGTTATCGTTTAAATTAAAAGGTGGCAAAGAAGCTGCTGACGAGTTAGTCAATAACGTTAAACTTATTAGCCATTTAGCAAACGTAGGTGATGCAAAAACATTGATTATTCATCCTGCATCAACTACTCACGAGCAATTAAGTGAAGTGGAACAAAAATCAGCTGGCGTGGAGCCTGGATTATTGCGCATATCTGTTGGTATCGAACATATCGAAGATATTAAAGCAGATCTGAAGCAGGCGTTTCCGAAGAGCAAATCGAATAAAATATTTGCTGCTAAAGCTTTTCTTAACATGTTTTAATTAAATCAAAATTATTTAATCAAATTTCATAACAGATATGTTAAAAAATCAAACAACAACCTGCCCAATATCTTCGGAAAAGGTAAATGAAAACATTATACGCACGATTGCAATACAGGTAGTGATTCTTACGGTAATAAGTATCGTGTTTAATAACTACATCATTTCATTATTACTAACTTTAGATTTTAGTTTAAGAGCCTTTAATTCAGGAAAATTCAGTTTGCTGAAATTAATTTCAAAACAAGTTGTTACAAGTATTAACATAAAGGTAAAACCAATAGATGCTGCCCCGAAGAAATTCGCGGCAGCACTTGGTTTTTTCTTTTCACTTGTCATAGCAGTTTTACAGATTTTAAATCTTTTATTTACTGCAAAACTTGTTGGTTTTGTGTTAATTTTCTGCGCTTTACTTGAAGGAGTAGCAGGAATTTGTCTTGGATGTATTGTTTATACATACTTTGTACTTCCTTTAAGGAAAATTATAAAAACTGAATAATTTGGTAAGTAAAAAAATAAACAATAATCGATCTGTTTGTTTTAGAAAAAATAAGATCGATTAAATTATAATATTTTAATCATGAAAACAGTAACTGTAGAAGAAATAAAAGCAAGATTGGTTGCAGGTGAAACTATAAATTTAGTAGATGTACGTGAGCCGCATGAACATGAAGAGTATAATATTGGAGGGGTATTATTGCCGTTAGGAGAAATACAATCTAATCAAATAAATAATATAGAAGCTCTGAAAGAAAAAGAGGTGATACTTTATTGTAGAAGTGGAAATCGAAGCGGTCAAGCGGCTCTAATTTTAGAGAGTGAAGGATTTAAAAATGTTTGGAATCTTTCTGGTGGAATGATAAAATGGCAGGAAAAATTTTAATTTAGTCGATTTCACTGCATTGCACAACTGATATAGCGAAAATTATATTGGAACTAGCCCCAAAGTGTTAAATTCTTTCATTATACTTGCAATGTAATTCTTTGAAATGTTTTTTGGTACAAAGGCTAACGAAAAGTAGCTAAAACTAAAGAAAAACTAAACTATCCCCAAAAATAGATTTCGGTTCTTTTAAAGCACAATTGTTACCTAATGGTTACCCAAGCACTCTCAAACCCTTTGAGAATCCCTATAAATAGGCCAGTGTGGTAAATTTGAAACTTAGAACATGTTTAAATACTTAATGGTAGCAGCTACTGTTGGTATGTTTTTCACCTCTTGCAGGAAGGACAAAGACCCAAAGGATTCAGATACTTCTGC
This sequence comes from Bacteroidota bacterium, assembly GCA_947476185.1. Taxonomy (GTDB): domain Bacteria; phylum Bacteroidota; class Bacteroidia; order 2-12-FULL-35-15; family 2-12-FULL-35-15; genus 2-12-FULL-35-15. Next base: position 15,018 of record CANJPX010000065.1, on the reverse strand, counting down.
TGCTTCCGACAATGCATTGGCTGAAGGAACTTATAACGATGTAAATAACATCGCTGATGAAGCATCAACAGGAACATTATCTTCTTACTTTATTGCAAACACATCTGACAGCAAATCTATTTTGAGTACTTGTGCCGTTATCACTAACGACACTTTGGTTACTCCACATATCTTAACGATTAATTTTGGCACAACTAATTGCCTGTGCGGAGACAGCAGATATCGTAGAGGTATTATCAACGTTTCTTATTCCGGGCATTACCGAGATTCTGCTTCTACCCATACAATCACTTTCACTAATTATTATGTGAACGATAACCAAATACTAGGAACGAAAACAGTTACAAATAATGGTCACAATGCAGCGGGAAACTTATCATTCTCAGTAGTGGTAAACGGACAAATAATTAAGCCTAGCGGCGGAGGAACGATCAACTGGACCTCAACACGTACCCGCGAATGGATTGTTGGGGAATCAACTCCTCCTTGGTATGATGATGTTTATTTAATTACCGGTTCTGCAAACGGAACAAATGCAGCGGGTGTTTCATTTAACATGACCATAACAAGTGCACTAAGAAGAGAAATTGGCTGTCGTCATTTTGTGAGTGGCTCATTAACCTTAACGCCATCAAGCAAACCAACACGTTATGTTGATTTCGGAACAGGTGCATGCGACAATCAGGCAACAGTTACGATCAATGGAAATGTTTACAATATCACGCTGAACTAAAAAAAATAAGTCATAAAAAATCCCGCTCCGTAAGTTACGGAGCGGGATTTTTTTATTTATGATTAACTAAAATTTTATGCTTAAACCAACAGTTGCATAGGATATTCCATAACCAGCTTCCGCATATACACCAATATTTTTTGCAAAATAATAACGTGCTCCAACAAATCCTCCGCCAGTAGGATAAGCCACGCTTCCTGCATCATGATAATCATTATTCGGGTCGTTATCGTTATAAGAATATGTCCTGAAACGAGCTCCGATTAGAACACCTGCATATACTTCAGCTTTTGAAGAATTCAATACATCCCAATGGTAGGTAGCTCTTCCGGTAACAGTAAAATAATTTCTGCGTTCCTCATAATAATAATTATTTCCCCAATAATTATTATAATCATAACGATAATGTGTAGTTTGAAAACCCAAATAAGCGCCAACACCTAAAAAGCCCGGACCTAATTTTTTCGGCCATGGTTGCTCATAGCTTACACTCATTGCAGGACTGGAAGTATATTTCCCCCCTGAATACCGGTAATATCCACCACTCCCAAAACCAACGCCAATGTTAATAATATGCGTGTTCTCATCATAACATTTTTCTCCATCTGATTTGTTCGATAACAAACCTGATTTTTTTCCATTTATCGGTTCTCCTGCAAAAGAGGAAAATGAAAATCCGACAACAATAAGTAAGCTGAGTATTTTTTTCATAACATTTTTTTTGCAAAGTTAAATAGTAAAATCCAATTTGATGTTATCTTATTCAAACAAAAAAAGTTCATTACAAACGAACTATTTTTTCATTAAGTAATCGGCAGCCAAAATAATTATCACAAAAATAAGCATGTAATAATTATTTATATATGTCCATTTCCACTCTGTTTTTTGATAAAAATCAGAACAATCCGACAGTAATCTGTCAGGCTGATAAAACCTATTTTATCATTAATTTTTTTGTAATAATATCATTACCAGATTTCAACGTAACAAAATACACCCCGCTCCGCAACGAAGACAGATCTGCTTCAATACTTTCTGCAGTTAAAGCTTTGAATTCATATTTATAAACTTTTTTTCCCATCACATCAAAAATTTCAACGAGACCATCTTCTTTCTTTGTCATATTAATATCAATATATACATGACCATCAGTAGGATTTGGATACACATTCAGCGTGGTATTTTCTGTCAGAATATAATCTTGCACACCACTGGTTAAGCCAACTGTAAACTGTTGATAGATCTGTCCGCCAAAATCAGCACCAAATGTTTTAATTATAGAAGATGGAATTACTTTTCTGAATCGCAAATATCCACTTCCCTGTGATGGGTTCGCCCAAAAAGACAATCCATCTTCCCCCGAATCGGTAAGTTCAAAAGTATAACATCCATCGGCCAAGGATACGGTATCTTTATAAATAGTATTGGAAGCTAACAATGCACCATTCCTTGAAGCTATTACTGTTCCTGCATCATCTTTTAAGGTATACTGATCTTCATAATTAAAATTATTTGTTCTGAACTCGATCACAAATTGTGAAGGCATCACAGCAGGATACGTATACTTATTTATTTTAGTATTGTTATATGGATATTGATCAACACCACCATTTGGATTACTCAAAGTAACTGTAAAATCAGTTGCTCCTGTCGCCCAGTTGAATGTCCCAAGCGTTACAGTAGCAATTTCCATAAAGGCTAAACTACCGTTCCAGGTATATACCGATGGGGTTGCACCATTCATTCCATACGTTATTGTTAAGGAAGTTAAAGTAGTAGAACCTGTATTCTTAATTTTAATAACAGGTGCTGTACAAACAGGATTATAGCGCAAGTACATCTGGTCTTTGCTAGGCGACAAAATATCTTCTATTGCGGCATCCAAGGTAAAATTAGGAGCACTGTAACTCACTAACTGATCTTCGATCTGATAATAATCCCAACCACCTGTGTTGGTATACGCTTGTACATCATGATCTAAATTAACAGTACCACCCGGAGTGGTGAATGGAGAGAGTTCCCAATCATATGTCCATACTTCTGCACCAGGACACCAATTTGCACGATCATACACCCAGGTTCCTCCTTGCGGATATAAAGGATTAACATCGCAAGTATTTCGCCAAACTAATTTTGAAAATTGTTGTACACCATTTACCTTAAAATAATGTGTCTTTGCACAAAATTCTGCACAATTTTCAGGAGTATCCATTCCATGTCCGGTAATACGGGATTTCCAACGTGTATTAAATGCATTGACAGGAATATTCTTTGTTAACGCTTGTAAATGGCTTTCAATAGGATCGCTAGGCTGACCAAAATTAAATCCACCATTCCATAAATTTTGTATTCCTACAACATCACGGGGAGGTGTCCCTTTTATCATCAGAAATTTTACATCCAACAATTCCTGCCAATTCCCAGCTACAAGGTGAACACTATCAGCAAGCAGTGTTCTATAATCACTCACATCAAATGTCCATGTCCAACCTGTTCCTAAACTTAAACCGTTACCATATGGTGTGATATATCGCGCTAATTCATAGCGATTCACTTGAGGAAATTTCCGATACCAATTATAATATAATAAATGTAACGTGCTATCAGGATTAACAAAACTTGAATCAGTCGCAATTCCTGTAGAATTATAAACATAATTATTATAGTACGAAGGCCAAACAGTCATCGTATCAGTGGCAACTCCAGGATTACTGATCGAATCGTTGTATGTAATTATTTGAACCGGAGCGTTCATTGTCGAATCAATAATTAGTGTAGAATCAATTACTGTTGTGAAAACTCCTTGTTCAAATGTGATATTCGGGCGTAATGTAGTTTGAGAAAAATTAGTTGTAATTTCAGAAGCATCTCTCAAAGGGTTATCAACGCTGACAAGATTTGCCGCTGTATGTGCACCCGGAGCAGCATCCGAAAAGGTTGTATAATTACCGTCATCACAGTGGTAATATAAAGCGAGGTTGGCATAATTCGGATGAGATGCATCAATCTGTTTATTCATGTATGTTAATATTGTCGGGGCCGACAACTCAGCATTGAATACAGCAAACTCATCAATCTTACCTTCATAGGTTTGCGAGCCACCCCAGTTCCCTTTTCCAATTTTAAATGTTTTAATCCCCTTCATTAATTTTGTTTTCGTTGTTCCACTGTGCCAAAGCACACCATTCAAATAAATTTTCATTGAACCTGTTGCCACATTTTTTGTGAATGTCCAATAATTCCACTGTCCTTTGATTTCTGTTGTGGTGGCCGCTTTATTGATTCGGTCATATGCCGTTCCGCCATAACCGGCATCCCAATAAACATTACTATCGCTCCAAGGCAAATGACTGTTCAACAATCTATTCCCTAATGAATCAACCGCCTCAAAAGCTGTACCATCCATTGGTTGAGCGGGTGCTCCATAACACCAAAAAGCAACTGTTACAAATGAATCGATAGCAACTAAATTCGAATTCATCGGCACGTTTACATAACCATAGGAATGAAAAGAAGCAACACGATCTGTTCCTGAATTTGTCAAGCCGGAATTAAATGTGGTTGTACTTGCGGCAACAATATTGTCAGCTGAAGTCACCGTATTTTGATAGGTAATTTCAATCAACAAATTGGATATTCCATCCCAATTGAACGGAGTTGTCAATTGCAAGCTATTCCATCCCAATGCATTAAAAAGTGTATTTTGTGAATAGACAATCGTCAGACCGGTATTATTAAACGTAGCCTGTGTCAATGAATCCAGAGCAACAGCTTTTATTTTGATTGTCATATTTTGCATTTGCGCACCTAAAGTTTGCAAATAAAATTGCAAGCCTGTGATGTTCCCTCCTCCCATTCCGGCAGCAGAGATCTCACTCGCCTTCCACAAATATTGTGTCCGGGAAACAGGGGATGAAGCACCAAAAGGAAATGCATCATTTGTTATTCCGGCACCAAGACCATATGTATTTAAGGAAGAGGTATCTGTATGGACCGCATTGTACTGCCAAAGATTCGAATATGAATAAGAAGGCGTGTTCATATACATGAGACTATCGGGAGAAACACCATTCACACTATAAGTTGGCTGATGAACTAATGAAGAGTCCAATAATCCTGTGTGATCATATAAATATGTGTAGGTCAGATAATCCCATTCCCCACATGCCGGTGATTGTGCCGGATTACATTTTAAAGTATATTTCATTAATATCTTTTCGAAACGCGTGGTATCAGAAGGAAAAACGAACCAGGCATTTTGAGGTGTCCCAAAAGCAAATGTCTGAACAACCACCGTATCACCAGGATTTTCAAGGGCACTCATTGTATTTAAAAATAAAATAGAAAGCGTTAAAAGGAGTGTTTTTTTCATGGAAATATTTTTAATAATTATAAAAAACGAAAATAGTCCTTTTGCAGGGTTTTAACAAAATATATAAGAAACATTCTTAGTAATTGATGAGGATTTTTGAAAATAAGCCCTTAATTATTTATTTTGATCGCTAACTTTTAGCTGTCCTTTCTCATATTGGATGGTGACATTATTTGACTTTATTCCATATTCTTTTTGCCACTTTTTGGGGATTGGTGAAAGAACGCCATTGTATGATTTTATCTTCATTGTGATCTCAGGAAGGGCATCTGAATCAATACTGGAAATATTAAACTGTTCCGGTTGACTATTATCAACACCCACTGTGTATCCTCCATCCATTTCAAATGGAAATTTAACTGTTTTTTTTGTTGAACTTAAGGTGACACAGATCTTATAACAGCAATGCGTCCCTCCGGAAAAATCGAAACTAATTGTATCATTTATTTTATCACCATCAAGATCAAAACTATTTAACCAATTGGCAGGTGCATCGTTGTTCTTTTTGATGAAACTAATATCCGGCCAATGCAATTTTAATTCTTCCACTGTTCCATTAAATACATTTACATCCATATCGTAAAGGGTTCCCGGGACATTGTACCAGCATTTGCCTGTTTCAGTACAATTTACTTCACAGGAAAATTGCCAAAAAGTGTACGCCGACCAGACATTCTTATTGAACAAGGGAAGTTCTTTTACATATCGTGCATACCACAATCCGCACTTCGAAAAAACACTTGTATCAGAATAATTTTTAGAGATCTCCTCTAAAATATTATCGTTGCAGTATAACAATGGATACCTTCCTGTTCTATAATGAATGCGTTGAATAAAACGTTCAGCATTTTTGATACTCATAAATGTTGCTGTATCCAATCCTTCCAGATCAAGCGCCATTAATTCTGTTGAATCGTTTTGAGTGACCATTAAATAATAGTCAGCTTGTTTGATCGGGTCACCGCGCATTCCCATATGGTAAGAGCCCCACAATAAATTATTTTTCTTTGAAAGTAACTTGCGTTCTGGATATCTTTTATCAGCTGAATAGCCTTGAGATGCTTTATGAATAATACCAACAACTCTTCTATCGGTAATTAATTTTTCAAAATCTATTTCGTTTTCACCATAAGGATCTATTACGATTGCTTTTGTTGAATCCCTCCATGGTTGGTTAAATTCATAGTATTGGGATCGTGCAGAAAAAGAAACGAGATAAAAAAAGCAAAACAAATAGTATACTTTTTTCATCTCGATAATTTATTTAATTGAACTAATAATTAATATTTCATTCCTAAATTATAAAATACAAAACTCCAAATGTCAGCATATTCTTCGATCTGTTTAGATGTTGGTTTTCCGGCACCGTGACCGGCATTGGTATCTATCCGAACCAAAACAGGATTTGAACCTTTTTGTTTTTCCTGTAAGGTGGCAATAAATTTAAAGGAATGAGCAGGCACTACCCTGTCATCGTGATCACCTGTAGTTACTAATGTTGCGGGATATTCTACTTCTTTGATATTGTGTAAAGGAGAATATTTAATGATGCAATTAAATTCATCTTTATTATCACTCGACCCATAATCACTTGTCCAGGCCCAGCCGATCGTGAATTTATGAAAACGTAACATATCCATAACTCCAACTGTTGGTATTGCCACTTTTGCAAGATCAGGACGTTGAGTCATCACTGCTCCAACCAACAACCCTCCATTGGAACGACCATGGATAGCGAGTTTAGAGGATGATGTATATTTTTCTTTTATCAAATATTCTGCTGCTGCGATAAAATCGTCAAATACATTTTGCTTCTGGCATTTTGTTCCTGCTTTGTGCCAATCTTCTCCATAATCACCACCACCACGCAATCCAGGAATAGCATACACTCCGCCATTCTCCAGAAACAATGCACGGTCGATCCTGAATTCAGGTGAGTAATATGAATTAAATCCACCATATCCGAAAAGGAAACAAGGATTTGTTCCATCCAATATTAATCCTTTTTTATACGTAATGAACATAGGAATTTTTGTTCCGTCTTTGCTTGCATAAAAAACTTGCTTCGTTTCATAATCCTCCGATTTGAAATCGACTTCAGGCTTAAACCAAATGGTCATTTTACTGGTCACCATATTGTATTTATAAACTACATCTGGAGCCGTGAATGTTTTATAGGTAAAGAAAGCCAGACTGTCATCTTTATCGCTATCGAAGCCATCTATTTTACATACACCCGGTAATTTAATTTCATTTTCCTTTTTACCATTCATGTCAAAAACATACAAACGGGAAGTCACATCCTTCAGATATTTTGCAACAAATTTCCCATTTGCAACAGAAACACTTTCTAAAAGATCGGATGATTCAGGAATAACCTTTTTCCAATTTTCATACTCCGGTTTTCCATGAATATCAATTTCCAATAATTGATATTTTGGCGCTCCATTATCGGTAACCACATATAATTTATTCCCTTCATTATGAATGACGGTATAATTATTATCAAAATTATCCACCAAAGAAATAAACTCCGAATTTGGCTTGTCCAACTCTTTTACGGAAAGCGATGTTCCGCTTGTCGACTCTGATCCATAAAGCAACAGGATCTTCTCATCTTCTGTTATTCCTGCCGAAAAATTTCTCAAAGGATTTTTTTTATCTTCATAGATCAAGGCATCTTTACTTTGTACATCACCTATTTTATGATAAAAAACTTTATGATATTCATTTTTGTTTGACAGTTCACTTCCACCTTTCGGAGCATCGTATGCACTGTAATAAAAGCCATCACCTTTCCAAGCGATATCAGAAAATTTCACCCATTTAATCTCATCGGATAATTTTTTTCCACTTTCAATCTCCATAGCAAAGATCTCACTCCAATCACTACCAGCACGATTGATGCTGTACCCCAAATATTTTCCATTTTTACTTATTGATAATCCACCCAATGAGGCGGTTCCGTCTGCAGCCAATGTATTAGGATCCAACAATACCCTTGGGTTTCCGTTTAAACCTTCTTGAACATATAAAACGCTTTGATTTTGAATACCATCATTTTTATAGAAAAAATAATTTTTCCCTTTTTTAAAAGGAGCTGTCACTTTAGCAAAATTCCAAATTTTTGTGAGCCGTTCTTTCAGTTTTTCACGGAAGGGTATTGTCGCTAAATAATCAAATGTTACTTTGTTCTCTGCTTTCACCCACTCACCTGTTTCAGCTGAGCGATCATCCTCTAACCAACGATATGGATCTGGAACTTTAGTTCCGAAATAAGTATCTACCGTATCTGTTTTTCGTGTTACAGGATATTTCATCTTTAAAGGATCATTTTTAATAATTGTACCCGCAACAGAAATAAATATTGCAAGTAGTAGAAATGGGGCTATTTTTTTTAACATGATTTTTTTATTTATTCAAAAATAAGAAATTTACCGGTGTATCTTCTGATTCGTTTTAACATTTAATATTTCACTAAAGTTAATACAATTTTCTACCTTTAGCATCCTAAATCCAGCCAATGAAAAAAATATTTTTTGCATCTGTAATTTGTATTTCAATTACATCTTGTGGTGGCGACAAAAAAACTACAGAATCAAAAAATGTGGTAAATATGAATCCTCAATTTGATTCCTACAAAATAAATTTCATTGAACAACTTTGGAAAATATATCCTGGTTGGGCAAGTAGCCAAGGCTATCACAAATATGACAGCATATTGGTGGTCCCCAACGAAGCATCACGTTCAAAAGAATTGAATTTTGCAAAAGCAAATTTAGATTCTCTAAAAACATTTGACATTAATGGATTATCCGACAATAACAAAACGGACTATTACATGATAGAAAACCAGTTAAAGTCTGCAGAATGGGCAATCAACGAGCAAAAATCATTTGAATGGAACCCTTCTGAGTATAATGTATCAGGAGCTTTTGCTGAGATCTTAAATGGCAACTACGATTCATTGGATGTCCGATTACGGAATTTCTATTTGAAGATGGCTAACATTCCGGCTTATTATGAAGCAGCAAAAAAGAATATAAAAAACCCAACACTCGAGCACACTCAATTAGCGATTGAACAAAATTTAGGTGGTATCTCCGTTTTTGAAACAGATCTTCATGAGGCGTTAAACAAAGTAAAATTTGGAGAGCATGAAAAACAATCAATTGAAGCAACTGCAAAACAAGCTGTTATTGCAATTAAGGGTTTTACTGATTGGTTAAAAAAAACAGACAATAAAACACCAAGAAGTTTTCGATTGGGAAAGGAATTGTATTCAAAGAAGTTTGAATTTGACATTCAATCAGGGTATACTGTTGATCAGATCTATGAAAAAGCCATTACTCATAAAAAGGAATTGCATGAAAATATGTTCGTCCTTGCCGATAAACTTTGGACAAAATACATGAATAGCGCTTCCAAGCCAACTGATTCGCTTCAATTGATCCGACAAGTGATAGACAAAATCTCCTTAAACCATGTGAAACCGGAAGAATTTCAAACAACAATAGAAAAACAAATGCCGGTATTAATTGATTTTATCAAACAAAAAAAACTGATCTACATCGACCCTTCAAAGCCACTAGTTGTGCGTAAAGAACCTGAGTATATGGCAGGAGTAGCAGGTGCATCAATTTCTGCTCCCGGGCCATATGACAAAAACGGAAATACTTATTATAACGTGGGAAGCTTAGCCGGTTGGGATAAAGAAAAAGCAGAAAGTTATTTGCGGGAATACAATCATTATATTTTACAAATTTTAAATATTCATGAAGCAATTCCGGGGCATTATACACAGCTTGTTTATAGTAATCAATCTCCTAGTTTGATAAAATCATTATTTGGTAACAATGCCATGATTGAAGGCTGGGCAGTTTATACTGAACGGATGATGTTAGAAAATGGCTACGGAAATAATGAAGATGAAATGTGGCTGATGTATTACAAATGGAATCTGAGAAGTACTTGTAACACTATTCTCGATTATAGTGTTCATACAAAAAACATGAGTAAAGAGGATGCCATGAATTTATTAATGAATGAAGCTTTTCAACAAAAAACAGAGGCTGAAGGAAAATGGAGAAGAGTTTCTGTTACACAGGTTCAATTGTGCTGCTATTTCACAGGATATACAGAGATCTATGATTTCAGGGAAGAATTTAAAAAACAAGAAGGAGACAAATTCAACTTAAAACAATTTCATGAGAAATTTTTGAGTTATGGAAGCGGCCCGGTCAAGTATATCAAAGAGTTAATGGTGGCTGATACAAAACAATTCTCAAAATAACTTATTGAATACAAATGTTAATTTCGTGTCCCATAGTATCAAATAAAAAAAAGTCTTCTCTTCCAAAAAAGGAGTCCGACTTCTCTTTTGAAGTATTTGAATCTGTTTCAACGATCAATAAAAAAGACTGGAACAGTATTGTTGGTCATGGTAGTGAATTTTTGAGGATCTCATTTTTATCTGTTCTTGAAGATCAGCATCCTGAAAATATGCGTTTTCATTATTCCATTATTTATGACAAAAAGAAACCTGTAGCAATAGCCTATTTCCAAGTGATCGATTTTTCATCAGATAGTTTTGGAAGTAATCAAGATCAAAATGAAAGCGACTTTTATTGCATCGTTGCTGACTATCTAAAGAAACATCTGACAAATCATTTATTGCGTCATGCCGACAAGAGCAACATCCGTATCATGGTCTGCGGAAATGCTTGCGTAAGCGGGGAGCACGGATTTACCTGCATCCCCGAAACAAACAAAACCGAAGCTATAGATGCCTTATCTGACGTGATCTACCACCTCAGTTCAAAAGAAAAATTAAGAGGACAGATCTCGGCAGTTTTAATTAAGGATTTTTATTCCTCCTCATTAAGTTTCACCAAAGAATTTGAAGCCTATAAATACCACGACTTTTTAGTTGAACCGAATATGGTTCTTACGATTCAGTGGAACTCATTTGAAGAATACATGAATGCAATGAGTAAAAAATACCGCAATAGAACTAAAAACATTATAAAAAAAGGATTAAATATTGAGCGTAAAGATTTTTCAGTGGAAGACATAAAAGCAAATTCAAAACAAATTCTTCAGCTTTATAAAAACGTCCATTTAAAAGCTAAATTCAGATTGGCCACACTCTCCACATCTTATTTTGCAGAAATGAAAAATGCGCTTGGTGATCAATTTAGTTTTATAGGTTATTATTTTGAAAATGAACTTATCGGATTCCGAACCACTTTTATTTTAACGAATGACATAGAAGCGCACTTTATCGGCCTTGACTATTCCTTCAATAAAGAACTGGATCTTTATCAGAACATTTTATGCGATTATGTCAAGGATAGTCTCTACAAAAGAGCCAAACACCTCTTTTTAGGACGAACCGCTTCCGAGATAAAGAGCACTTTTGGTGCAGAAGCTCTCGAATTAACGTGTTACATACGTCACCGCAACCCTTTATCCAATCGAATCATCAAGCCTTTTGTTGAATATTTAAAGCCTTCCGAATGGGTCCCGCGCAACCCTTTTAAAGAAATTAGCATCTGATATAAAACACATTAGAAGGTTATTGGAATTTTCGATAAATTCTTCTACATTGGCTAAAATTTTTTTATTCTAAATGCATGAATATATATAAACATTACCTACTATCATTTCTATTTATTTCTTCTACAGTTTCATTTGCTCAGAGGGCTATTGACGGGAACAAAATTATTAATGCCAACACAATCGTCAACGAATACACCACATTAACGACGAATGCAATCGCGGGCGCCACAACGATTACCGTTGGCTCCAGTGATCTGAACGCAAATAACCGTTTTGGAGTTACAAGTGTTGCCAATAGTTTAAATGCAGGTGATCTTATCATGATCATTCAGATGCAAGGACCAAGTTCTACAACTACATCCTCTATTGAATTTCCAGCTGGCAGTGGTCAGTTTTATGGTTTCCCAAACGACAGCACATGGGGGCAAACGACAAGCTATAATAATTGCGGCCATTACGAATTTTGTGAGGTCAGTGCCGTTCCAAGTTTAACAACAATAACAGTCGATTGCGGTTTAAAATATGATTATACTGCAGCTGGAAGGGTTCAGGTAATAAGGGTTCCAAGATATAAAACCTTAACGATAACAAATCCGGGTATTCTTACATGCCCTGCCTGGGCAACGGGCGGTATTTTTACCGGAGGTATTGTTGCTGTTGAAGTTTATGGAAATACTACTATAGGAGCAGGTGCAAGTATCAGCGCGAGTGCTCTTGGTTTCAGAGGAGGATCAAAAATTGGTGATAACGCTTCAGGACTAGGTGGTGGGCAGGTTGCCAGAAGTAGCAATACAGAAGGAGCAGAAAAAGGAGAAGGAATTTTTGGTTATCAGGCAGATTATGATGTTATGGCAGGAAGATATTGCCGTGGCGTTGCAGGAAATGGTGGTGGAGGAGGGGATATGCACAATGCAGGAGGTGGCGGTGGATCTAACGCTGGAAGCCTTGTTGGATGGGATGGAAAAGGAAATCCAGACAATACATCTGTGCTTACATGGAATACAGCTTGGAATTTAGAAGGATTTGGTATGTCTTCGTCACACACATCACCTGGTGGTGGACGAGGCGGATATTCATTTTCATCCCAAAACCGAAACGCCTTAACGGAAGGGCCTAAACCTTTTCAATCTGGTGCAGCAACCAATCTTTGGATGGGTGATTATAGAGAAAATAACGGTGGTTGGGGAGGAAGACCTTTAGATTATACGACAGGTAGATTATTTATCGGTGGTGGTGGCGGTGCCGGAGATCAGGATAATGGTTGTGCAGGAAATGGTGGAATTGGTGGGGGGATGGTTTATTTCATGAGTTATGGAACGATCAGTGGGACGGGAACAATTGTAGCGAATGGTGGTGCCGGTGCAAACACAAATACATCCGGTCTTTCTGTAGGTATTGACGGAGCCGGTGGTGGTGGTGGTGGCGGAACAATAATTTTAAATTCCGTTGGAACGATATCAGGGATCTCTGCTTCTGCAAATGGCGGAGCTGGTGGAAATCAAAATGTTACAGGTAATGAAGCTGAAGGACCTGGTGGTGGCGGCGGCGGCGGATATATCGCACTTTCAACCGGGGCTATTGCGACAACTGTAAATGGCGGAACCAATGGGGTTACAAATTCACCAGCACTTACTGAATTTCCTCCAAACGGGGCAACAATGGGTGCAGCCGGCCTTACAAATCAACTGATCACTTATGATACAGTTTTCGCTGCGAATGTTACAATTTGCTCGGGAAATACCGCATCTCTGACCGCTACAATCTACGGAACAGTTCCAGTCGGAACTACCATTAGTTGGTATACGACACAAACTGGTGGCGCACCTATAGGATCAGGAAGTCCTTTTGTTACACCGGCACTTGTGGCAACTACAACCTATTATGTCGGCTTTTGTCCGGGAACTTATCGGATACCCGTTATAGTCACTGTTAATACTTCACCAACAGCCTCCAATGCGGGCGTTAATCAATCTGTTTGCGCTGCATCTGCGACATTGGCAGGAAACACCCCATTGGCAGGAACAGGAACATGGACCCTAGTCAGCGGTACAGGAACAATAACTACTCCTACTTCACCCACATCAACAGTTACAGGACTGGGGCTTGGAGCAAACATATTTCAATGGACAATTAGTAATCCTCCTTGCGGAACATCATCAACGCAGGTTACTATAACTAGTACGGGCGGACCAACGACATCTGTTGCCGGACTACCACAAACTGTTTGTGGAACAACTGCAACACTTGCCGGAAACACACCGACAACAGGAACAGGTCTGTGGACATTGCTAAGCGGAATAGGAACAATAACTACTCCTACTTCACCCACTTCAGGTGTTACAGGATTAGGAGTTGGACCAAATGTTTTTCAATGGACAATCACGAGTGCTCCTTGTCCTGCATCTACATCTTCTGTGACCATTACAGGTGTTGCAGCTCCAACAGTTTCTAATGCCGGTCCGGTTCAAACAGTTTGCGGAACAACAGCTACACTTGCAGGGAACACTGCTACTGCGGGAACAGGTCTGTGGACATTGGTCAGTGGTACAGGAACAATTACTGCTCCTGCATCGCCAACATCGGGTATTACAGGTTTAGCCGTTGGCCCAAATGTATTCCAATGGACAATTTCCAATGTTCCTTGCGTTGCTTCTTCTTCAACTGTTACCATAACCGGAGTTGCAGCACCTACAGCTTCTAACGCTGGGATCAATCAATCAGTTTGTGCTACATCTTCAACATTTGCGGGTAATTCTCCATTAACAGGAACTGGAGCATGGACCTTGGTCAGTGGCACAGGCGTAATCACAACTCCTTCGTCTCCTACATCTACAGTTACTGGATTGGGACTTGGAGCAAACGTATTTCAATGGACAATCAGCAATCCTCCATGCGTATCTTCTTCAACACAGGTGACTATCACAAGTACAGGAGGTCCTACAACATCCGTTGCCGGACTACCACAAACAGTTTGCGGAACAACTTCAACACTTGCCGGAAATACACCGACTACAGGAACAGGTCTGTGGACATTGTTAAGCGGAACAGGTACGATAACTACTCCTTCATCACCAACTTCAGGTGTTACAGGATTAGGAATAGGACCAAATGTTTTTCAATGGACAATCACCAGTGCTCCGTGTCCTACATCCACATCTTCTGTAACCATTACAGGCGTTGCAGCTCCAACAGTTTCAAATGCAGGTCCGGTTCAAACCGTTTGCGGAACAACAGCTACGCTAGCTGGAAACATTGCTACTACAGGAACAGGAATATGGACCTTGGTCAGTGGTACAGGAACAATTACGACAACTGCATCACCAACATCGGGTATTACAGGTCTTGGCGTTGG
>CANJPX010000064.1 GCA_947476185.1 Bacteroidota bacterium | reverse complement strand
ATTTAAATACCAATTCAATAGCGATGAAACCGGTATCTTTTTTAATAAGTTCAGAACAGTAATTGACGGAAAAATAAAAATTACTGATAATGAAGTATCCGAATCATACATTCATGGCGCTATTAAAATTCCTATCATTAACGAATCCGATCAGTTTGCTTTTGAAGTTCCAATGAATACTGCCGGACTTCAATTGGGATATCTATCTGAAGATCTTACGCTTCGTGATATTACTTTTAATCCTTTTGGCGGAGAGAACAGAGTAAACATTGACATCAATCGAGCTGTTTTTGCCAACAATGAACGCCTCGATCTTGAAATAAATGCTGAGGTTGTTGGTTTTAATGCACAAATAAATAATATTAGTGATTTCCGTATTTATGGAGATAATGTTATTGGTGTTGGTAGTAGAAATGGATCCAAAAAATTGGATACAAGGGTAACCGGTACTTATAACGGTTTTAATGCTTATATTACTGATGTTGGCGCTTCTTTATACAATGGAAATTATGTGTTCTCTTATATTTCTGAAATGGATTTGGGTGAGGATGTTGCAGGACAAGATGGTCCTCCGCTACTTGCTGTATCGAGTATTTCTCCTGCAGGCAGTGGTGTAGAATTGCCAACATACTCAGTCTCTAGTCCGCAGCCTGCACCCGCTATTGAAGTGCCTTCTGATCCGGCAGCTGTTGCTAGTCAAACCATTACTCCTGTGCAGATGTACGTTGCTATCAACAATTCTGTTGTTGACATCAAAGGGTATTTGACCTTGCGTTCTAATGATCCTGTTTGGGGAAATGCTTTTGCTGGTGGGATTGATGGTAAAATTAAGCTTCCTACTATAATTAATGCAGGGGCGAATATGATTCTTGGAAATAAAGATGGTCTTAAATTTTGGTATTTTGATGCCTGGTTTAATGATACAAAAGGTGTTGGATTAAGTGTTGGTGGATTGTTTAACATTACCGCAATGGAAGGCCGCATTTATCATCACATGTCTAAAGCGGATGGGCAGTTTATGATCGATCCAAATCTTGCATTTGGTGGCGCTATTTATTTGCAGGTGATTGATCCTGCTGGTGGAAAATCGTTTGCTGCTGATATTGGTGCAGAGCTTAAAGTATTTGAAGATGGAGAATTTACTCTTCGTATGAGTGGATCCGCTTCCCTCATGAATGTAAATGGCCGTACTCCAGGTGCTGGTGGTGCTATTTCTGCTGCTGGCCAAGCTGTGGCAACAGCTGCCGTTGAATCCGTTGGTCCTCTTACGCTTTCTGTTGAGGTAGCTGGTGGCACATTAGATATTGAAGCAAAAAGTTTAAAAGCCGGTTCACTGCTTTATACTAAAAGTGATTATTCTATCGGTATTTCTGCTGATGTTTCTGCTAAACCAGGAATTGGTTTTACTTTTGCAAAAGGTTCAACAAATTTTAAAATTGATGCAGATGCAACTGGAGAATTTGGATTAGGTGTTGGTTTTGATGGTAATAAAATTGGTCTTGGACTTACAGGTTCAAGTGGTGGTTACCTAGATCTTGCAATTAGCGGTGCAGTTCTTAAGGCCGATATCAATCGCCTAAAACGTACTGGAAATTTTATGTTTGGTTATGATGGGAAAGAAATTGGTATAGGTGTTACTGCAACTACAGGTAATCTTAATTTAAAATTATCTCCTACCAGAGCATTTAATGCCGGATTTAATACTGCGGGATCTGCCTTTATTGGTCTGCAATACGATGATAATAGCTTCAGCCTTAAAGCGGATAAGGTCGCAAAATCTGGTAGTTTAGAAATGACCATCAGCGATGTACAGCTTGCTTTAGCTGCTAATGCGACTGAAAAATCGGCTTCGTTTTCTCTAAATACAACTGGTGTCGGAATTAACATTTCTGGTAAAAAAGATGTCGGTGGAGAATTTCACCTTGCTACAACCGATTTTAATATCGATCTAGTTGCTGATTTGCCAACTAGATCCGGTTCATTAGGTTTTGCTTTTGATGGTGGAAATAAATCTTTTCTTGCTACTCTTGATGGAGGAACACAAGGTGCGTTGAAATTAAAAATCGGAGCGCAGGAATTTGGAATATCAGGAAATTCAAATGGTAGTGCCGGTAGCGTAAGTTATAAAGATGGCAGCAATGAGTTTTTGCTTGCTGCTGATAGAACAGCTGGTACTGGTAGTTTGAACCTGAATCTTGGTGGTAATGGCCTAAGGTCAACTATTGCGCCAGACTCTTCATTTGTGAATTTCAATTATAGTAATTATTCTTTTGGCGTTGGTGTTACTTCGGCAGGATCTGGAGGATTAACCTATGCTGATGGTACGAACTCTTTGGGTATATATGGTAATCCATCCGCAAAAACAGGATCGCTAGATCTTACATTTAGTGGCAATCGTATTGCTTTATCAACGGATATTCCAAACAAGCGCCATTCAATTATAGTGGATGCTGCGGGCGTTTTGTTTAAAGCAAAAACGAGTACCGAATTGAAAGAATTATCTGTTGGCTATCAAAACTATCTCGTTACAATTGCAAAATCTTTGAGTACTTCCGGTTCGGGTGGTTCAGCAGGAAGTATTTCTTATGCCGATGGAACGAATACCTTTTCATTAGCTGCAGATCCAGATGCTCGTTCTGGCAGTATGACAATAGATCTGGATGGGAATGGCGTAAGTTCTTCCATTAATTCGGATACTGCATTTGTGAATTTTAATTACGAGGGCTATGCATTTGCTACTGGTGTTTCTTCTGGTGGAACGGGAGCGGTTAAATATACTGACCCAAATAATTCCTTCCAGTTGGTTGGTAATCCAACCCAACGAAAAGGATCGATTGATCTTACCTTTTCAGGTAATCACATTGCAATGTCTACCGATATTCCTAATAAGATTCACTCCATTGATGTGGCTTCTTCGGGTGTAACGTTTAATGCAGCTACATCGCAAACCAATAAATCACTTGCTTTGGCTTTTGATGGTTTTGCTGTTTTTGCTAAAAAAGAATCAAGTGATTACGAAGTTGGATTAACAATCAATGATCGAACCATTGAAGGTGGTTTACAAGCAAGTGTTCCTCGTATTGCTTATAAAGGTGATGGTGTTGACCTCTCTTTGAGTACTAATAAGATGGCACTTTCTATAAGTGGAAAAAAATTGGAAGTTTCTTCTGCCGGTGTTTTTATTGATGGTGTTTCTGCCGGAGCATTTGCTGCCGGAGTAAATGCTACTTATAATCTGCAAGTAGGTATGTTAAATACCACTGTTATATTCAATTCAGGTAACTACACACTTTCTTTTGCTATGAGTGGTAATAGTTTTGCTATCACTACTTCCGACTTTTCTGATGGATCTTTATTATTATCTGTTAGCGGAAATAACATCGGTATGAAACGCTATAATGGAAAATACACACTTTCTGTGAACGATATTGAAGCTAGTTATGAACCTGGAATATTGTCACTGCAAAAAGGACCAGATCGTAAATTAATGCTTAATGGCGATGAGCTAAGCCTTGCTTATGATGGATACAATATGTCTGTTTCTCCTAGTGCATTCAATTATACCGATGGACAAAATTCTGCCTCTATTTCTGCTGATGGTCTTTCATTGGCCAGAGATGATAAATCATTATTTGTTGGCCCTGCTAACTTTGGTTTAAAATTGGGTGAAGGAAAAAGTTTAACGCTAACTAAATCCTCTATTGCTGTAAATTATGATAAATTCTCTGCAGCTTATACTGCTGGAGGTCCAATTTCTGCATCTTTCGATACCTATGGTTTTGCGTATGACGCGGGAAAATTAACACTGCAAGCAAACGCACAACGTAAGCTTGAAATTAGTTCCGATGGTCTTGGTGTTAATTTTGACGGCTATGCCCTAAGTGCTTCTTCTTCTGAATTTACTTATTCTGATGGTACAAATACAGCAGCTATTTCTGCTGCTGGTCTTGCACTTGGTATTGGTTCAAATAGTTTATTCATCAATCAAAATCAATTTGGATTGGATATTGGCGGTACCAAGCACGTATACCTCACCCGAAATTCGCTGGACGTAAAATACGATAATTATCAAGCTGCGTTTAGCACTACTAAGTCGCTTTCATTCTCCGATGGTACTCGTAGCTTTGCTCTTTCTGCCTCTGGATTAGAAATGAATGATGGCGACAAACGTATTGCTGTGATTGATGATGGAGGTAAGCCTGCTATTGAACTGAAAAGTGGAACCAACTTATTTCAATTGAGTCAGAGAGGTTTTGCTGTTGAATTTGGTGGTAAGCGTTATGCTGTTAATGATCAGGAGTTTTTGAAGGTAGAGATTGATGCGCAACGTCACATTGAAGTGATGAACAACGGTGTTAAATATGTGGATGGAACAACCGAATTTATTTTAGGTGGTGACGATAATCTTGTTGAATTGAAAGATGATACAAGAAGTATTGCACTTTCTAAGACCGAAAAATTGGTAATGAAAGATGGTGCCTATATGGCATCACTCAGCAAACAGCTGGAGGTAGAATTTACCGATGGTGTTCGTTCTGTTAGCTTGTTAAAAGGAACGAATTATTTAACGTATGAGCAGTCTGGTTATAAATTCGGCATCAGAGGTGCAAACCTTGGTAAGCCGGGTATTGATTTTTCAAATGGTGATTATTCATTTTTTCTGGAGGGAGAAAGAAATAAAGATGTTACCGTTGGTGTTACCAGCGCTCAGTTTGGAACTTTTAGTGCTACAGTAAATAGCCAGAAAAACATCCTTGCGTCCCTTTCTACTAGCGCGACTCAGGCATATGGGTTTGCCGTAAAAAATGGAAAGGTTAATATGATAAACGGTACAGCTGCAAATCCTGTTCCGGAACAACTTGCAGGTGCTCCTTCTATTCCTGCTTCTGATGGTCCTCAATACCTTACCAATAGCATCTCAGCCGATGCCGGAGGAAGCATAAAAGGTACTGCTGATATATTTTTCGATAGCCGTAACCAACACTTTATGATGAGTGCAGCTGTTGCTGGAAAAAGCCCTGTTTGTATTTCAGGAGCAATGGCATTGGATGTTTCACCTGATAATTTTAGTCTTGATATTGGAACAGAGGCACAACGTATTGAAATTTATCCTACTTGCACCGGCTTTGGTGGAGGTGGCTGGTTAGGCATTCATAATAATAATTTAGATGTTGGTGTTTTTGCGGGATGGAAAGCCAGTGCAACCGTTTCTGTTGGTAGTGATATTATAGGTGCTAGTCTTACTGCTGCTGCCGGTGCCGAGTTGGGGGTGCGCGCTAATTTGGATCTTGATCCTTTTAAAATTAAAAGTGCAGGTGTTTGGGTGGATTTATATGCCGGTTTGTATGCGAAATATTGGGCAGTAGGTGCAAGTGGATCACTTACTATTGCTGAACTTCGATTACATGGGCAATTAATGCTTTATTTTGAAGATCAAACCCGCATTACAGGTAGTCTCGATGGTAGTATTTGTATCCTCGATATTATTACTGCCGATTTTGGAATGTCATTCGATACTACTATATAACGTGTTATGAGAAGAATTTTGTTTTTTATTTTATGGATGTTGCCTTTCTTGACGAGCGCTCAAAAGCCTGTCAAAACTGCTGAGGTGTTTTGCTCTGCGGATTATTTGCAACAAAATGCTGTTCGCATCAAATGGCTCTACAAAACGGTTTATAATCCTGCCGGTTTCGATGTTTACAGACAAGAAAAAGGCGCTGCTGATTGGATTAAATTAAATGAAGCGCCAGTACAAATGCTTAAGGTTTTGCCTGTCAATAATAAATTAGACAAAGAAGCCAAAGATTTGCACAAAGCAGTTATTCAAATGAGTTACGAAGAGTTCAGCAAGAGTTTGATTCGCGCGTTTATTTTAATCAAAGCAATTTATGTGGATGAATTGGCCGATTATATAGGGATTAGCTTTACCGACAATAAAGTGGAGCTTGGGAAAGAGTACCAATATAAAGTTTGTATTGCCGGCAATTCCGAGCCGGAAGGTATAAGTAAAAGTTTTCTTGTTGCTCCCTATCAAAAACCTGCTTGTCCTGAAAATATAAAGTTGACACGTACAAAAAAACGAGTAGACATTTCATGGAAACCAGATATCTATCGTTATTATGCTGTTGATGTTTATCGAAGAAAAGCAGAAGATTCTTCGTTCACAAAAATTACGAAAGTTCCCCGTGCTATTCAGAAAGACCAAGCAGATAAATTTTCTGATAAATCTATTTTTTATGATGATACAGCAATTGTTTACAGTGCAAATTATATCTACCGTTTTGCTGCCATTGATTATTTCGGACAAGTGTCACAGCTATCTCCTGAATATAGCGTTCCAATGGTCGATTTTATCCCGCCTACATTGCCCTTCAACATTGTTCCTACAGCATCCTCTTTAAATAATGTGGTGCGCTTGGATTGGCAATTGGTGGATGAAAAAGATCTTGCCGGTGTTAATATCTATACCTCCGACAAGCCTGAAAATAAATATGTAAAGATCAATACAGAAGTTATTCCTAAAACTATTTTAACCTTCAATCATCCCAATGCAGCTGTTGGTAGTCATTACTACCGAATTGCATCTATAGATATTTCCGGCAACGAAAACTTAAGTGCTCCCGTTTTTGTGGAAGTGAAAGATGTAACTCCTCCTGCAAAGCCGCAAGGTCTTGTTTCGGAAGCTGCCGAAGGTGCTATTACTTTAAAATGGCAAGCCAATACTGAAAAAGATTTACGTGGTTACCATGTGCAGCGTTCCTTAAAAAGTAATAGTAAAATAAATAGTAGCTATGTGAATGTTACGAAAGTTCCAATAACACAAATAACCTATACCGAACAGTTATCAAAAAACATTCGTAACGAATTTGTATACCGTATTGTTGCTATCGATACTTGCTTCAATCGAAGCAAACCTTCTGAAAACACCTTGGCACAAATGCCTGATGTTACTCCACCATTGCAACCGCTTATCAAAAATATTATTGCTGATACTTTAAAGGCAACCGTTTCTTGGTTACCCAATGTAGATGTAGATATTGCAGGATATAATTTATACCGCGCATTGCATGGCGATACGCTCGTAATTGAAAAAATTAATTTCAATCTTATTCCTTCCGGCTTATCTTCCTATAGTGATAGGGCTATAAAAGCTGGAATAAGCTACGACTATTTTTTGGAGGCAGAAGACAGCACAGGAAATAAGTCAAAACATTCTCCGGCTTTCTATACAAAAACACCAGAACCGAAAGTAAGCGGTAGCATTGTTATTGACGAAAAAAAATACAATGCAAAAAAAGGAATACTAAAGTTGGAGTGGACCGCTCAAGCAAGTGACGAAATAAAAGGCTATGTCGTTTACCGTCAACTTTCAAAAGAATTACCATTTAAACCTGTAAGTGGATTGCTTACCGACAATCAATTTGATCTTAATGTGGGAGAAAAAACAAATGGAATGATTCAAATAAAATGTTATACCCAAAAGGGTGAAATTATAAGTTCTGAAAATTTTAGCTTAATTAGTCAATAAATAACAATAAAAACAACACATCAACTATGAAAAAGTCAGTACTAATTTTAATTGCATTTTATGCAACTATCCTAACATCATCTGCACAGGTAGGAATTGGAAATGTTCCAAATACGAATAGTATCTTGGATTTAACCAATTCTTCTGGAAAATGGTTGATTTTACCTAAAGCTACGGTAGACCCTATAGGTAATGCGACTTTCTTAGGTACTGAAGCTTCCTTGTATTATTATAACAGCAAAATATATTTTTCGGGTTTTTCAGGCGTAAATGTTTTAAGCCCTTGGCAATGGGATGGTAATGCTACGGGTTTTATTTCCTCTCTTCCAGGAAACCCTGTTGGAATTGGATTTGTTCCTACTGTTTCTAACTATTTATTAAGCGTTGCACAACAATCAACAGGTGATGTTGTTGCTTTAGGGGGAAGCAATGCGTCGATAATGGTGGGTGATCCTTTGGCGAATCATCTTTTAATTGACAACAATGAAATAATGGTGAAAACGGGTCCTACAACTACTGGAGTTTTAAAATTGCAGGAAGAGGAAGGTACTGTTCAGATTAGAAGTGCAGGTGCTAATACAACTGCAACAATATTAAATGTAAATGGGAGTATTGATGCTTCAGGAACTGGAACACTTAAACAAAACGGATTTGATTTAGTTCCTCCCGGTACAATTGTGATGTGGTATGGAGCTTTTGATGCTTCTGGGTTTCCTTTAATTAGTGGTATTGCTAATACAAATTGGCATACTTGTGACGGAACAAGCGGAACACCAAATTTATCTGGCCAATTCGTTCAGGGAATAACTATGAATTCTGGAACACCTGGAAGTGCAGGGACGTCAAACGGTCTATCAAATAATAAAATCGTGACTTTAGTAAAAGAAAATCTTCCTGAACATCAACACGAAGCTATTGGTCATGATGCTACTATTAATATTACTTTATCTGGATCACACAGCCATGATATCACTAAAAATGACAATGGTGGTGGTTCCATAGACGGATTTGAAACTGAAATAGATGATGATGTTGCAGATTCAACTATTCCTGCTGGAACACAAGCTGCAGAGCATACTCATCCAAATAGTGCTTTTAATGGATTGACAGGAAAAGGTGATGGATTGACTGTAACACCAACAGCCGTGTCCATTGATATTACACCATCCGCTTTTAAATTAGCATATATTATGAAACTATAATAAAACTATAATAAAACTATAATAAAAAAGAATAAAAAACATCAGCTATGAAAAAGTACTTACTAATTTTAATTGCATTTTTTGCTACGATCTTAGCATCATCTGCACAGGTAGGTATTGGAAATGTTCCTAATTCGAATAGTATCTTAGATTTAACCAATCCTACTAAATGGTTGATTCTGCCTAAAAGTCCGGCTTCGCCTTCATTGAATCCGACTTTTGTAAGTACTGAAGCTTCCTTGTATTATTATAACAGCAAAATCTATTTTTCGGGTTTTTCAGGCGTAAATGTTTTAACACCATGGAAATGGGATGGTGAGGCCGCTGGAGTAATTTCCTCTCTTCCTGGAAACCCTGTTGGAATTGGATTTGTTCCAACGGTTTCTAACTTTTTATTAAGCGTTGCACAACAATCAGGTGATGTACTTGCTGCATCAGGAGGTAATGCTTCCATAATGGTGGGTAATCCTTCGGCGAATCATCTTTTAATTGACGACAATGAAATAATGGCGAAAACGGGTCCTACAAATGCTGGTGTGTTAAAATTGCAGGAAGAAGGAGCAGGACCGCAAGGAACAGTTGAAATTAGAAGTGCTGCTGATGCAGGGGAAACTACTGTTTTAACAGCTTATGGAAGTGTTGATGCGAAAGGAAAAATGAAAGAAAATGGAAACGATTTACTTCCACGAGGTGCTATAATTATGTGGAGTGGATCCGCAATACCTGCCGGTTGGGCATTGTGTGATGGAGGGTTATATACACCTATGGATGGCTCAGCTCCATTTAATACTCCGAATCTATTGGACAAATTTATTGTTGGTGCTGGTGGTTCTTATACGGTTACAAGTTTTGGTGGAGCAGCTACACATTTTCATAATGTTGATCCTCCTCTTTTTATGACAGATAATACCCAAGGAACACATGCACATTCTGGAACAACTGATGGTGGTACTGGTCGTATAGAAAAAACTACTACATGTTGTGGTTTGGATTGGGTTGCTACTGATGTTCATACTCATACTTTTACGACAGCTGCTACCCAAGGGGCTCATTCTCACACTTTTGATCTTCCTGTCATTACATCGTCATCTAGTTCATCCCTTCCCCCTTATTTTGCATTGGCATACATCATGAAATTATAATAAATATTTTTTTAAAATTTAACGAATGAATTATTACCTAATGAGCAAAATATCTAAAACGCAATTTGTAAAAACAAAAAAGAATCTGCTTCTTTTTGTGTTTCTACTTTTATCATTTGTGGGTAAATCACAGGATAGCGTGGTGCATACCGGTGAATTACTGAATATTTCATCCGGTGAAAATGTATACATCATGGGTTCCTATACAGACATGTCTGTTACTGGTTCTGTTGGGAACTTGGGTACGATTCATTTACAAGGTGACTTAAGAAATAATGGTACGAATAATATATTTGGTACCAATGCTGTAGGCGTTTCAGGAACACTTCGTTTTTTTGGTGGTTCTTCTTCTTCCAATGCTCATATTTTTGGAACGGATACAATTAATTTTCGAAATTTAACAATCGATTTAGCTAATCCTGCTTTAACGGGAAATGTTTTGTTGAAATACAATCAAATTAATGCTTCTGGCGATGTTCGTTTTTTAAATGGTGGTTTTGATTTAGATCATAATGTTTTAAATTTAGTTTACATTCCACTTAGTTCAATTACTTCCGGTGGTATAAAAGTGGAATCAAATTCGGCAAGGCCATTATTGTTAACAGATAATCCGGATGGGAAAATTACCCTTAGCAATTTTCCTTTTACATCTTCAACAACCTATTCTAATTTAAAAGGGATGGGACTTGGCTTTTATTTGGATAACCCACTTGGTGGCTCACCTAAATTAATACGTACTTTTCAAAGCCAGGCCTGTGGTGATAGTATAGGACACGTTGGAAGCATTCAACGAGTTTTTAGAATGGAAGGCAATACATCAAATCCATTGTTTAAAAATGCAAGCATTAAGTTTTTAAATCCATCCGAACTTGCGGGAAACAATCAGGATTCGATGCATATTTTTGTTAGTACAGATCGTGCTCAGGTTTGGCGTCAGAGAGTCAATAATACAGGCGATGTCGATTCGGTGACAAGTGTTGGGTCCACCATATTTTCAATGGGTTTTGATTATACGGTTATTACTGCAGCTACCTTTTCCCCTTGTATAATGGAACCCATATTGATCAACCAAATCATTACGGGTGTTTCTCCAAATGACACGCTGTTTTCAATTGATTCTGCTATCGCATGCGGCAGCCCTGTTGATGTTAGGCTTTATGCTACTGGTCAGCCAGGGGCCTATTTGGAATGGAGATCGGCCTTAAGCACGGTGTATATACCTCAAGATCCTACGGGCTATTTCCCTGCTACATCATTGGGAACCTATTGGGTGCGGATGACAAATATCCGTGGTTGTATGGATTCAATTTCTATTAATGTAGTTCCTGTACCACCAGGTAATTCAGATATCGGCACACATCCTAGTCAAATTTGTATAGGAAATTCTGTTTCATTGAACCCCGTATCTTTCACTCCTACTTCCTCATATAGCTGGGATTTTGGCGATGGTACAACAGCTACAACTTCAGCTGCTTCGCATCTTTTTGCATCAGTTGGAACCTATACGATTACATTATCTGTAACAACTGCTCAAGGTTGTTTATCTTCTTCAACTTCAACAATTCAAATAAATGCCTTGCCTGTTGTTTCCTTCTCCTCAGGTTCAGCATGCCCCGGCGTGGCCATAAATTTTAATAACAATACCACGGTTATTTCGCTTCCAACAACTGTTTCTCTTAATTGGAACTTTGGCGACTCTTCTTCTGGAACTTCCACTGGTGATATTTCTGGAAGCTCTGGAGATATTTTACACACATACGCTATTGGAGGTAGTTATTCAGTAACACTAATTGCAACAGCGAATGGTTGTTCAGCTACCACCACTCAATCAATTTCTGTTTATCCAGCTCCTATTGCCGACTTTACTTTTGGTTCCGCCTGTCAAGGATTCCCTGTTTCCTTTAGCGATTCGTCTTCTATCTCTGATATGAGTTTACTTAATTATTTATGGGATTTTACAGGTGCCGGTCCAACAAGTGCTACGCAAAACCCTTCCTATTCGTATGGGTCTTCAGCTATAGGTTCCTATTCGGTTTCTTTAACCGTTACAAGTACTTTCGGCTGTGTATCAGATACCACACAAATTATTACAATTTCTCCTAACCCTACAGCTATTTTCACTCCTACAAATGCTTGTGAAGGAGCTTCATTAACGAACAATATAGCATCCTTTGCGAATAGTACTATAACTGCGACAGGTAACACCTACGCTTGGAGTTTTGGAGATGGCAATACAGGAGCAGGTATTTCCGGTGAAACAAATACCTATACTTCCCCAGGAACCTATCCGGTTTCTTTAGTTGTAACAACTGCTGATGGTTGTGTTGGTTCGGTAAGTAACAATGTTACTATTTATCTGGCACCTTCGGTAAGCTTCTCTTCCTTGCCATCGGCTTGTGCAACAGATGCAATTACCTTTACAAATACAACAACAGGAGCTGCATCCTATCTGTGGAATTTCCCTTTCTCAACCGCTACAAGCACAAATGCAACGCAAACATTTAGTGCAGCAGGAACATTTCCGATAACGCTAACAGCTACTTCTACAAACAGTTGTTCTTCTGCTTATACTAGTTCTGTTACTATTGATCCTTTACCTACCTTAGGTTTGGGAGGAAGTATAATCACCTGTGGAACAACCTACCCATTGGAAGCAAACCCCTTAGGAATAAATGCGGGTAGTACTTATTTGTGGAATACATTGGATACAACACATACTATTGTAGTAGCTCTTGATGGAACTTATTCTGTAACTGTAATAAGTCCAAATGGTTGCATTAATTCAGAAAGTGTAAATGTAACACTTAATGGTACTGTATTGCCAACCTTAGGAGCAGATGCAACCTTTTGCGACCACACAATACTTGATGCCGGATATCCTGGATCAACTTTTAGTTGGAGTACAGGTGATACTTCGCGAACGATTAATGTAATTGTATCAGGAACTTATTCGGTAACGGTTACAGATGTAAATGGTTGCATTGGTACAAATTCGGTGAACATTACTATTGTTCCAAGTACCCCTGTTTCATTGGGTATGGATATAATTGCATGCGCGTCTACCGGTGTAGTTTTGAATGCTGGAATTGCTGCTTCCTACCTTTGGAGTGATGGTTCTTCCTTGTCCACTCTTACGGTTCCCACAACAGGTAACTATTGGGTTCAAATAACCAATTCGGGTTGTAGCTCCTCCGATACTATTCATGTAACTATCAATTCCTCTCCTGCATTTTCCTTAGGTCCTAACGTAACAGCCTGCGATCAATTTGTGGTAAATGCATTTGTCGGATTAGGATATAGCTATAACTGGAACACTTCAGATATTACCGCTGCTATCACTATAACAAGCTCAGGAAACTATAGTGTATTGGTCACAGATATTGCAACTTTATGCAGCTCTGTTGATTCGATTGATGTAATTATTAATCCGCTTCCAACAGTTGCGTTAGGCAATGATACTTCATTGTGCAGTTATCAAACAATTACACTTGATGCAGGAAACACTGGTTCATCCTTTGTTTGGAATAGTGGCCAAACAACTCAAACGATTAGTGTATCAGCCTCTGGGACATATTCGGTAACCGTAACTGATGGATTTGGTTGTTCTAGTTCCGACCCAATTCTTGTAACAATCCTCCCTGTATTTACAATTGATTTAGGACCCGATAAACCATTTTGTCCTGGCTCTACATTAATATTGGATGCTGGCCTATCAACATCTGGCAATAGTTATTTGTGGGAAAATAGCAGTTCTATTTTGGCTACAACTGTTACATATTCTGTTGCTGATACCGGAATGCATTATTTAATTGTTCACGATATTTATAATTGTGTAGCTACAGATTCTGTGAAGGTAATCCCTTCCAATATTTCACTTTATGCTGTCTTTTTAGCGGCATCTGACATTGTGCAAAACGCATCTATTGTTTTTGTTAATTTATCTTATCCTAGACCTTATACATCTCAATGGTACCTGAATAATGTTTTAGTTTCTAATGACTCCTCGCCAACAGTTGCGTTCACTATGCCTATTAGTCCACCTTCAGATACAATTTATGCAACACTCAAAGTAAATAATGGGTATTGCACATCTATATTAACAAAACCAATAACGGTAAACTCTGGTTTTAGTCCTATTTCATTAGAAGGAACAAAACCGAATATTCCAAAAGAAGAAGAAGCCTTGTTTTCTGAAATCAATCAGGTGAACCTATTTCCAAACCCGAATTCTGGAATCTTTAATTTTTATCTCGATATAACTAAAGAAACATTAGCAATGATAAATATATATAGCATTACTGGGGCACTCGTTTATTCCGAAAAACGTTTTGTTTCTTCGGGTGTTACCCATTATGATTTTCAAGAATTAAATCCGGGTATGTATTTCTTTACTATAGAAACATTCAATGCAAAACGCACCTTGAAGTTCATTAAAACACCTAATTAATATGAAAAGAAATTTTTTTTTATTCCTCTTTTTTTTATCTGTTTTTAATAAACAGGTTTTTTCACAGGCGTGTTTAAGTGGTTATAGATATAGAGTGCCTATTACTTTGACTAATTCAAATCCTACTGCACTCAGCTATTTTCAAGTAAAGGTGATTGTAAATACGAGTTCCCTTATTTCTGCATCAAAAATGCGACTTGATGGAGGTGATATTCGTTTTACAAATTCTACAGGAACCCTTCTCACGTATTGGTACAATCCATCTACATATAATACCGCAACAACAGAGTTTTGGGTGAAAGTGGACGCAATTCCTGTTGCAGGAACAAACATTTATCTTTTTTATGGCAACGCTACTTCTGCTCCAATGGCTAGTGGCGAAGCCACATTCGAATTGTTCGACGAATTTAATGGTTCGGCACTTGATTACTCAAAGTGGACGCAATGTGGTGCTGCAAGCAATGTCACTTTATCTAGCGGTAATGCCAATTTTAATAGTTCATCTGCAAATCCTGATGGAATTATTTATTCGTCTCAAACATTTACAGATTCTGTAATTGTTGAAGCGGATGTAATTTCTGCATCTGCAGGGAAATCCATCCTGGGACTAATAGATAATTCCCAAAAGGGATATTCAACAACTTTTGAATTAAGTAGTGGTTCTAATTTAATGAAACTCTCAAATGTGGATACAAGTTTTGCGGCTTGTCAAAAATTAACAGATATTTTTCCTGTTAATCCTGCCGCTTCGCTTTTTGGAGTTTGGTCCTTCAAGTGGTCATCAGCAAATAGCCAAACAATAAATTGGCCAGGTGGTTCTCAAGCTTATTCTGACATCGTATTTACAAGTTCGTTTTCAAGCGCCAAAAAAGTAATTTTAGGGTCACATTTAAGTATCACAGGCGATGGAGCCTTATCAGTAGGTTGGTTGCGTGTTCGGAAATTAGCTATGAATCCTGTTTCTTCAGTATTGGCTGAGCAAGAATTTCCAGTTGCTCCTAATCCTCAAAATGGTGGCCCGTATTGTGGGGGTTCAACTATTAATTTGACTTCCACAGTTTATGCAGGTGCTAATTATAACTGGACGTTTTCTGGTATTACTATCGCTACTTCGCCCTCTGATTCAATACCTTCAAGCACCACTTCTGACTCAGGGGTATATACGCTTTCAGTTTCCGTTCCCGGATGTCCTGCAATTGTTGATTCAACTATTGTTGATGTATCGCAAACTTCCTTTGCTGGCAGCACCTTTGGAACTACGAGCGTGTGTGGTGGACTAAACGCTGGAACAGTTTATGTGTCAGGAATAACAGGGAATGTGATCCGCTGGGAAATGGCAAATGCTCCTTCTGGTCCTTGGTATACCATTTCCAGTACTTCTAGTTCAATTACCTATTCAAATCTTCTTCAAACAAATTATTTTAGACCAGTAGTAAAAACATTGGCATGTCCCGAGATAATTGGATCACCCGCAATCATTACCGTGAACAATCCTACAAATGGAGGTTTTGTAATTGGTGGAACAGCTGTATGTTCAGGCACCAATAGTGGAACATTAAATTTGGTATATCAAACCGGAACAGTAAATAAATGGCAAAAATCAATTGACAATGGGCTAACATGGACGGATATTATTACTAATAATACTTTTTATTCTTTCCTTAATTTAACAACTACCACCTTATTTAGAGCCGAAGTTCAAAACGGTGTTTGTTCCGCCCTTTTTTCTGACTCTGCAACTGTAACTGTTAATCCTTTGCCTGTTCCACTTTTTACAACAAATACAGTTTGCCAAGGGGATCAAACATTTTTTAATAATTCTTCCACAATTGCTTCCGGTTCAATCAATAATTATCAATGGGATTTTGCCAATGGATCCAGTAGTATTTCATCCACCCCGGTTTATATTTACCCCGCTGCAGGAAGCTATTTCGTTCGCCTAACGGCTGTTTCTGCTGCCGGATGTGTTGATTCATCAAACGCTTTGGTTGTAGTAAAACCGAATCCGACGGTTGATTTTACTGCATCAAATGTTTGTCAGGGTGTTGCTACTTCATTTGTGCAATCGTGTTCAGTTACTGGAGGATTTTCTTCCTATTTCTGGGATCATGGTAATTCAACGACATCTTCGTTAGCAGTCCATTCTTATACTTATCCTTCAACGGGTATTTACAATGTAAAACTTATTGCTACGGCCAATAATGGCTGCATAGACTCCATTCAAAAATATGTGGAAGTGGCTGCGCCAGTGAGTGTTGGTTTTATTTCAGACAGTGTGTGTTTAGGAGATCCTATTTCTTTTATAAATACTTCTGTTACCAGCTCTACAAGTGTAGGCTATACATGGGCTTTTGGAAATGGTGCAATGTCCACATTAATGAATCCTGTTTATACGTATCCGCTTCCAGGAGAATATACGATAATTTTACAAGCTCAAGTATTGGGTTCATCCACAGGATGTATTTCTTCGATTATAGATACCGTTGTAATTTATAGTCTTCCAACACCTGCATTTACCCTGGCAAATGTTTGCGCCATTGATTCTGCTCACTTTTTGAATACTACTTTGTATACAGGTGCTGCTTCCGATCTTACGTATAACTGGTCGTTTGGCGATGCAAGTATTGCATCTTCTATTGATGCCCAACATTTATATGCCTCGCAAGGAAATTACAATGTGACATTGTCGGTAAATACAATTGCCGGTTGTTCTGTAAGCAACACGCAATTAATTACAGTACATCCAATGCCGATTGCAAATTTTGGTTTTTCTTCTACGCCTCCCGTTTGCTATTTGCAAAATATGTCTTTCAATTCCACTTCTTCTGTTAGCTCGGGCACCTTAAATTATCTTTGGGACTTCAATGATGGAGGATCCGCTGTTGTTCCCTCTCCAATTCACTTGTATGCTGCTGATGGGAATTATAATGTGCAACTAATTGTTACCACCAATAACTTTTGTAGCGACACGATAACACATACGGTAACAGTTCATCCTTTACCTTTTGTTAATTTCACAAATAGTCCTGTTTGTGACGGACAAATCAGTTCCTTTTCCGAAGCAACTTCTGTCTCATCTGGTAGTGTCGTTTCCTTTTTATGGAATTTTGGTGACGGATCAAGCGCCAGCACAGCTGTTACAACCAATCAGTATCTAGCTCCCGGAATTTATAATGTTACTTTAACTGCAACTTCTGATTTTGGTTGTGTAAATGATACAACTAAACCGGTAACAGTAAATCCAGTTCCTGTTGCCAATTTTACAGCTACTGATGCTTGTTTTAATTCTGCAAATGCGTTTACAAATAATTCCTCAATACTTGGTTCAAGTCCTATGACCTTTGCTTGGTCATTTGGTGATGGATTGGGTTTGTCCAGCTTGTTTTCTCCCGGTTATACCTATTCGAGCCCAGGCATGTATAATGTAACTTTAGTTGCCTCTTCGGGTCCGGGATGTGTTGATTCTATTTCTAAATATGCCGAAGTATTTAATTTACCAGTTGTATTTGCAGGTGCAGATACTACTACAAGTTTAGGTACTGAGATTATGTTGAATGGTTATTCTCCTGCAGGCGTATCTTATTTATGGACACCATTTTCTTCACTTAGTAACTCATCTATTCCAAATCCCATGGCCCGTCCAACAGAAAATACAACGTATTTGCTTACGATGACTGATGTGAAAGGTTGCCAAAATTCAGATGATGTGACAGTTAATGTAATTAATGATTACAACTTAACAATTTACAATGTTGTTACTCCTGATGAAAATGGCAAAAATGATTATTGGAAAATTGAAAACATTGATTATTACCCCGAAGCATTGGTTCAGATCTTTAACCGCTGGGGGGAGAAAATTTATGAGAAAAAGAATTACTTAAATGATTGGCAAGGAACCTATAATAATGACCAACTTCCCGATGGTAATTATTATTATGTCATATCGTTCCCTGATACTGATTTTCTTTATAAGGGAAGTGTAACAATATTAAGAAATAAAAAATAAATGATGAAGAAGATATTAGCTGCACTTGCTTTTTTGGGATCGATATGTATCACAGTAGCGCAACAAACTCCCACTTTTGATCATTATCTAGTGAATCAATATTTGGTAAATCCTGCTGCCGCAGGAATGAATGGTACCAATGTAATAATCGACTATCGCAAACAGTGGTCTGGATTTGCAGGAGCTCCAGAAACTCAAGTGTTATCATTTGATGGTGCAGTTAAAAAGGATAAAATTGGACTAGGATTAATGGTTGTTAATGATCAGATAAATATACTTGGTTCTACAGGTGCTTTTGGAACTTTTGCATATCGCGTAAAGTTCGCAGAAAATCATTCCCTTCGATTCGGCTTGTCAGCTGGAATCAATCAAAATAGAATTTTGTTCGATAAAATAAATGCAGATGATCCATCTGAATTACAGATTTTTCAAAACAATCAAAATGCAACTTCTTTTGATGGGGCCGCTGGCTTATTATATGAACTGGGTCAGCTAAAGGTAGGCCTTTCATCCATGCATCTTTTTGGAGGAAGCTATTATTATGAAAATAATTTTGACTCTAAAAGTTTAAATTATAAAACAATAAATCATTACCTAGTAAATGCCGAATACCGATTTAATATTAAAAAAGGAAAATGGGGAATTGTTCCATTTGCAATGGCAAAAACGGCACAAGGACTTAAACCATTATTGGAAGGAGGAATAACAGGTTTTTATAAAAAAGATATTTGGTTAAGCTTGAGGTACATGCATACAGTAGGTTATACTGTTTCGCTTGGTGGTTTTATTGCAAAAAATATAATTGCAGGATATGCATACACCTATTCTACTTCAGAGATTGGCGCATATAATCAAGGTACGCATGATATAATATTAGGGTTTAGATTTGGTTCAAAAAATGGAGGCAATGGAGCTGATCAAAAAGCAATGGATGATCTGCGTAAAAATAATAGTGAATTGTTTGAGGCGACCGACTTTTTAAAAAATCAAAATGATCAGATGAAAAAGGATATTGAACTACAGAAAAAAACACTAAAAGAAACTATTTACGGATTAGATAGCATTAAAAATTTAATGCGGAATAATAAAGATGAGTTGGATAAAATTATTCAGGAAAATTTGAAAAAATTTGAAAAATATCAAAATAGCTCAAATAATACCCTAAATCCTAATACGAAGGAGAATACAACTAACAATAACATCAATAATAATAATAATAACAATAATATTGGTAATGGAAGCACTAATAAATCATCAGATGGTGACAATAAAAATGGGGGAGGTGTTTCAACTAAAGCAAACAATTCTTCATTTTCGAATTCAGAAGAAGTAATTCTTGATGGTAAAATATATGTGGTAATAGGAGCTTCTATTACTTTAGATGTTGCTAAGCAGTTTCAAAAAATGGTCGTTCGTGAATATGGAGAAGAAACAAAAATTGTTAGGGGAGAAAGTGGCACCTGGTTTTTTGTATATACGAAATCCTTCGAAAATACTAATGATGCAGCTAAAGAACAAAATCGAATGTCAAAAATGGATGAGAAGAGCTTGTTTATCGGAGCACCTTGGTGTTTGATTCAAAATAAATAATTATTGTTTAACTAATTCACAATAAACTGGTGGCAGCATTTATATAAGTTTACTTATTAAAATTTTTAATAAAGTATTAATTATATAACTAAGATGAAATCAAAAAAACGATGGAGAATCAAGATAAAAATGGGTATAAATATTTTTTAGATAGAAGTATTACTACACGTGAGGTGATTTTTATTTTGGCAGTAATATTTTGCTTGTCACCATTGATATCTCCTCCTGTAGCTTTGTTAATGGGTTTAGTAATCGCTCAGTTTGTAGGTCATCCATATTTAAATCTGAATCACAAAGCAACCAAAATTTTGTTACAGGTTTCAGTTGTTGGTTTGGGGTTCGGAATGAATGTTACAAGTGCTTTGAAAGCAGGGAAAGAAGGAGTTGTATTTACAATTATATCAATTGTCGGTACATTAGTAATCGGTTTTTTTATGGGTAAGTTTTTGAAGATTGAAAAGAAAACAT